>DASTFB010000012.1 GCA_035709005.1 Candidatus Methylomirabilota bacterium
GCCTCGCCCGCATCGCGCCACTTCGTGTAGAGCAGCCGCTGCGTCAGGTGAAAGAGCAGCGTGGACGTCCGGGTATCTTCCAGGTGGTCCAGGCTCAGATCGACGGCCTCGCCGATGATGCCGGCGTTCCGGGTGATTGTGGGCCCGACCAGGTCTGGCGTCAGCATCAGCGTCGACTCGTCGGTGAACCTGGCGGTGCGCCTGCTCTGCGAGCGCCGGACAGCGTTGATGGTCTGCCAGGCGATGAGCATGGCCATGACGGTCGTCTTGCCGGCGCCGGTGGCCAGCTTGAGCGCGAGCCGCATCAGCTCTGGATTGGCGTCGTTGTTGGCGTTGGTCAGGTGCTCCAGGAACCCCTTGCCGGCGCGCTCGCTCGGCGCTACCTCCGTCAGCCAGATCACCGCCTCGACGGCCTCGATCTGGCAGAAGAAGGGCCGGATGCCGGCGAACTCGTGGTGCCGCCAGTGCTGGAGCAGCCTGGCCGTCTCGGGCGTCACACCCCAGTGGCTCGGGTTGCCGATGGCACGCCACTGATCGACGCGGCGGCGCAGCTCGTTGATGAGGGGAGTGGGATCGTACTGCTGTGTAGCAGTCGACACGCCTGCGCCCTCGTCAAAGACAAGGCGCTCCTGTCCGGTACGGCGCTTGTGTTTCTTCGGCCTGGGGATCGGGGTGATGAACCGCGCTTCACGCCGAGATTCGATGAGCCGCCCGGTAGGCTGGCCGTCCGCGTCGAGCTCCCAGTGGCGGGCGGGGTACTCGTATGGCGAGTTGAGGATCGGCCGCTCGAAGAAGCTGCCGTCCAAGGTGGGATCATTTTGTGTATCAGTCCATTCCTTGTCAATCGCGGCCCGGCCCGCCACCGGGCGAAGCCCCATTTGCCCCGCCCCGCGCCGGCATGGGATAGTACCGGCCAGATAGCCCGCGGAGGTAGGCCATGGCCAAGCAAGGGTTCCGCGTCATCGACAGCGATCTCCACGTGATCGAGCCCCGCAGTCTCTGGGAGGATTATCTCGATCCCAAGTTCCGGGGCCGGATCGTCACCGTTCCGGGCGACTACGGCGCGGTGCGCGCCCATGTGGACGGCAAGGTCCTGCCGCCCTACGCCGACCGGCCGGAGCGACAGCGCGCGTGGTCGTTCCGTTATCGCCGCCCGGGCGCCGAGCGCCTGCATCGGGGCACGCTGCCCAAAGAGGCGCTCGAGGCCATGGACATCGAGGGCATCGACATCGGCATTCTCTTCCGGACGTGGGCGACCCAGGCGATCAACATCGACGGCCTGGAGCCGGCGTTCGCGGCGGCCATGAGCCGGGCCTGGAACCGCTGGATCGCCGACTTCTGCCAGGAGAGCCCGGAGCGTCTCAAGCCTTCGGCCCTGGTGCCCCTTCAGGATATCGACCTGGCGGTGGCCGAGGCCCGCTTCGGCGTGCGCGAGCTGGGCGCCATCACCCTGGTGCTGCCCTCCCACCTCGTCAACAACCGTCCCATCTACGACCGCTACTACGACCCCCTGTGGGCGGCGGCCCAGGAGATGGACGTCGCGGTGTCCTTTCACGGCAACCACGCGGTGTACGCCGAGCACCTGGCCAAGCGCTACCTGGACAACCTCGTCCTCAGCCACGCCTGCGGCCAGCCCGTGGAGATGATGCTCACGCTGGGGGCTGTGGTGACGGGCGGCGTCCTCTCCCGCTTCCCCCGGCTGCGGATGGCCTTCCTGGAGGGCAACTGTGGCTGGCTGCCCTGGTGGCTGTGGGCCCTGGACGAGCGCTGGGAGGCCTGGGGCGATCAGGAGCGGTTCCAGCAGGACGCCAAGCCCTCGGAGCTCTTCCACCGCCAGTGCTTCATCTCGGCCGAGCCCGAGGAAGAGCTGGTCAAGTATGTGGTGGCCGAGCTGGGCGACGACACTCTTGTGCTGTCCACCGACTGGCCCCACGACGACTCGCGGTTCCCGCACGCCATCGACGGTTTCCTGGCCGACGTCCCGATCCCGGCCGACAGCAAGCGGAAGATCCTCTGGGACAACTGCGCCCGCCTGTACAAGCTCGGGGGGAACTGAGCATGGCCTACGACCTGGTCATCAAGAACGGGATGGTGGTCGACGGCACGGGCTTCTCCCGCTACCGCGCGGACGTGGCGGTGAAGGATGGCCGCATCGCGGAGATCGGCAAGGTCAGCGGCGTGGCCGAGACCACGCTCCACGCCGACGGGCTGTTCGTGGCGCCCGGCGTGATCGACCTGCACACCCACTACGACGCGCAGCCCTACTGGGACCGCCTGTGCACCTCGTCCATCTGGCACGGCGTCACCTCGGTCCTCATGGGCAACTGCGGGCTCACGCTGGCCCCCCTCCGCCCCGAGCACCGCGACGCCATGCTGGCGACCTTCTGCTGTGTCGAGGACATTCCCGTACGGTCGCTGGCCAGCGTGCTCCGCTGGGAGTGGGAGAGCTTCGACGAGTACCTGCGCGCCATCGACGTGGGGCTGGGGCTCAACCTGATGCCGCTGGTCGGCCACAACCCCCTGCGGCTGAGCGCGATGGGCCAGGCCGCCTGGGACCGCGCGGCCACGCCGGACGAGGTCGCCGAGATGCAGCGCCTGCTGCAGGCCTCGCTGCAGGCCGGCGCCTGGGGGTGGAGCACCACGGTGTCGCCCACCCACGCCGGGCCCAAGGGCGAGCCCGTGCCCACGCGGCTCGCCGACGACGCCGAGCGCCTGGCGCTGGGACGGACCCTGGGCGAGTTCAACCGGGGCATCATCGAGATCCTGCCGCCGGGGGCCGGCAAGCCCGGCGAGAGCGACCGCGCGCACCTGCGCGAGGTAGCGGTGACGAGCGGCCGGCGGGTCTTCTTCCTGACCTTCGACGCCGACGCGCGGGGCTTCGTGGAAGACGCCACCCGGGAAGGCGCCCAGCTCACGGCGCTGCTGCGCGCCATCCCCTTCAATCCGAAGTTCACGCTGAAGAAGAGCACGTTCTTCAGCAACCTCGACGGCTGGGACGTGGTCATGGCCAAGCCGTTCGAGGAGCGGCTGGCCGCGCTGGCCGATCCCGCCCGCCGGCCCGCGCTGCGTGAGCAGGCCATGCAGCGCCAGCGGCGGCGGCCGGGGGTGCCGGGCCGGTTCGTACCCTGGGCGTCCATCATCGTCAAGACGGTGGCCCGGGCCGAGCACCGCCCGCTGGAAGGCCGGCGGCTCGTGGAGATCGCCGAGACCGAGGGCAAGCACGTGGCCGACGTCATGCTGGATCTCGCCGTCGCCGAGCGACTGGAGACGGAGTTCCAGCTGGTGACGCGGTCCGCCGAGCAGGAGCGCGAGCTGGCCGAGTTCGTCAAGACGGGCCACGCCCTGCCGTCGCAGACCGACGCCGGCGCCCATCTGAACACCAACCCCTGCACGGCGGGGGAGTCGAGCTACGTGCTCGGGGAATGGGTCCGAGAGCGGCAATATCTAACGCTGGAGGAGGCGGTGCGACGCTTCACGTTCCAGCCGGCGCGCATCATGGGCCTTCGCGACCGTGGCTGGGTGGCCGAGGGGATGGTCGCCGACCTCATGGTGTTCGATCTGGCCCGGATCGGCGTGATGGACGACGAGATCACGCACGACGGCCCCAACGGCACGCCGCGGCGCGTGCAGGGCGCCCACGGCGTGGACTACGTCATCGTCGGAGGCCAGCTGGTGCTGGACCACGGCAAGCACACGGGGGCGCTGCCCGGGCGGGTGCTCAGGGCTTCTTGAGCCGCACCTCTTCCAGCGGCGCCGACCAGGGGTACGGGTTGATCAGCATGAGCGCGGGCTCTTCCACCCGCGGCCCGACCCCGCTGGGCCAGATGTACTGGTAGATCGGCGCGATCCGCACCCGCTCGTGGACGAGCTTCTGGATCTGGTGCAGGAGCGCCTCCCGCTTCTTCTTGTCGGCCTCCCGGCCCTGCTGCTGGTAGAGCGCATCGATGTCCGGGTAACCACCGTACGCGTAGGTTCCGGTCGACGGGTACACCTCCGACATCCGCGACGCCGCGTTGCCGTAGAGCGCGCTGGTGCAGACGCAGACCCCTTTCAGTTCTTCGTCAGCAGGGCCGAGTAGTAGGCCGCGCGCTCCATCGGCCGCATCCGCATCTTGATGCCCTCGCCGCCGTCGAAGCCGTTGGGATAGCCGGCCTCCGCCAGGAGCTTCTTAGCCCGCGCCGGATCGTAGGGATCCGGCGCGATGGGCAGGGCTGCCCTGGACGAGCTTGCTTTTCGCCCGGTGGAAGCTGAACTTGACATCCTCCGCGGTGAAGGGGTTTCACCATCGCGTCGTGCAGGGCGTAGAGGATCCAGAACGGGGTGAGCGCGCCCACGAGCCTGGACGAGCCCTTTCATGGCTTCTCCTTGATCAGAAGAAAAAGGTGAGATTCTTCGTCAGCAGCACGCTCTGGTCGAGGATGATCTTGCGTCGGGCGATCTGCCAGCGGCCGTCCACCCGCCGCAGCAGATCCTCCCGCTTGCCGACGAGCACATCGGTCTCGGTCTCCACGCGGTTGCGATAGATCAGGAACCGGCTCTTGACGCCGACTTCGGTCGGCGACGGGCCCGCCGGTTGCGCCGACAGGATCTGGACGTTGGCGATCATGTGACAGATCCGGGAGGGTGGCTCCTCCGCCCAGTGCACGCCGGTGCGGAGCTGGCCGACCCGGCGGCCCAGCGTCGCCTTGCCCTCGTCGAACCAGTTGACGTCCGTCCCCTCCCGCGTGAACTCCCGGCCGCCCTCGCCGGCGGGGACGTTGCGGCGCATCGGCATCCAGTACCGCGCGTCCTCGGTGAAGAGGGCGAGCCACTCCTCGTACCGGCGCTCGTCCAGGAGCTCGGCTTCCCGATACAGGAACTCCTCGACCTCCTGCTTGAGGAGGAACCGGGCGAGCTCCGGGCTGACGGGGGCGTTCACGGCGCGGCCAGCTCCTTCCAGCTCGCCGCCTCCATGAGCTGGCGCCAGCGCCCGTAGAAGCCGCGCTGATTGTGCTCGCTGGCGTTGGCTTCCGTCACGTCGGCGATGACGCCGGGCAGCGCCAGGCCGTGGTCCTCGAAACGCGCCGTTGCCCGGCCCAGGCCCATCTCGTAGTTGTAGGCGTAGCGCCGGGCGATCGTCCCCCGGCTGGCCCCGTGGGCGTAGTTCCAGTTTTCCATGTCGTCCTGCTCGGTCAACCCCGCCGGCCCCGAGTAGCGGATGTAGTACTGGCGCAGGAAGTCCTTGACCTCGGCCGGCGCGTCGGCGTCGACGAGATACCAGCGCCACACCTCCGTCTGGTGCGGTCCCCGCGGATGCCACACGGCGAGCGTGCGCGGCTGGCGGGCCAGAGGCGACGTGTTGGGGAAGATGGTGCCCGGGCCGCCGAAGAGGCGGGCCTGGGCCCCGCGCCGGCGCTGGCGCTCCTCCTCGCAGCGCCGGAAGTACTCGGCCACGTCCGGCGCGTCCTGATAGGCCGGCGCGATCGGCGCATCGGGCGGCCGGAGGAAGACGATCATCGAGTGGCCGAGGTCGGGAAACGAGACGTCGAGCCAGCGCGCCTGATTCCGTTCCTGCATGTCCCGGCGGCCCTTGCCGCTGGGCCCGATGCCGACCAGGTCGACCGAGCGGTGGCTCACGTTGTGATAGCGGTCGCCCGAGAAGTTCTCGGCGGGAAACTTCCAGTTACAGGGAATGAGCCACTTGTGGACACCGCCGATCACCTCGGTGCCGCCCTCGCGGCCGTCCCAGGCGTCGAGCAGCAGGTCGAGGTAGAGCTTGTACCCGCCGAGGTAGTCGAGAAAGGCCGGGGCCTCGGGGTCCCAGGTCGCCCAGAGGGCGCCTTTGTAGTTCGTCATCTGCGCGACCTCGACCAGTCCCCACCTGGTCCGATCGAGCCGAGGCCCGTAGGCGTCCTTCGCGAAGGGCACCCCGACCAGCGCACCGTCGGTCCCGTAGCTCCAGCCGTGGTAGGGGCAGGTGAACTCGACCGTGTGGCCTTCGTCGTAGCGGCACACCTTCATGCCCCGATGCCGGCAGGAGTTGAGGAACACGCGGACGCGGCCGGCACCGTCGCGGCAGACGATGACCGACTCCTCGCCCATGGACGAGACGAAGAAGTCTCCGGGCTGCCGGACCTGGCTCTCGTGGCCGACGAAGAGCCAGGCCCGCGCGAAGACCCGCTCCAGCTCCTGCCGGTAGAGCTCCTCGCTCACGAAGATCTCCCGGCTGACGATCCCTCGCTCCACGTCGACCAGGCCGTCGAGCATCAGGGTCCCTCCCGCGCCACCTTGGGTGAGCACCGTCCCTGGCTTGCGGCTATCATGCTGTCCCGCACGCTGTCAAACGCGGGCTGGCCGCAGAGGCCAGCCGCCGGGAGGAGGCGCCGACATGCGCATCGGATTCATCGGGTTGGGAAACATGGGCGGGCCGATGGCCTTGAACCTCATGAAGGCCGGCCATTCGCTGGTAGTGCACGACGTCCGGCAGGAGGCGGCCAAGCCGCATCTCGAGCGCGGGGCCAAGTGGGCGTCGAGCCCCCGGGCCGCCGCCGAGGGTGTCGAGCTGGTCCTGACCTCGCTGCCCGGGCCGCCCGAGGTGGAGGCCGTCGCCGTTGGCGCCGACGGGATCGTCCACGGCGCCAGTCGGGACACGATCTACGCCGACCTCTCGACCGGCTCGCCGGCGGTCATCCGCAAGCTGCACGGCGTCTTCCAGGAGCGGGATATTCACATGCTGGACGCGCCGGTCAGCGGCGGCGTGATCGGCGCCCAGCGGGCGACGCTTCAAGTGATGGTCGGAGGCGACGAGGCGCTGTTCGAGAAGATCAAGCCCGTGCTCCAGGCGATCGGCAACAGCGTCAGCTACATGGGCGGGATCGGTTGCGGCACGATCGCCAAGCTGGTCCACAACATGATCAGCATGGCCAGCCGCATGGTCATCGCCGAAGGGTTCACGCTGGGCGTCAAGGCGGGGGTGCGGCCGGAGGCGCTGCTGCAGGCGGTCAAGGGGGGCTCGTTCGGTCAGGGCCTGGCCCTCAGCCACATGCTGCCGGACGTCGTGTTCAAGGGCGACTTCGACACGGTCCGCTTCGCGCTCAAGCTGGCCCGCAAGGATCTGGGCCTGGCCACCGAGCTGGCCCGCCAGTACAACGTGCCCATGCCCATGGCGTCGCTGGCCGAGCAGACCATGGTGGAGGCGATGGTGCGCGGCATGGCGGACAAGGACTCCACGGCGCCCTTCATGCTGCAGGAGGAGCGGGCGGGGGTGAAGGTCCGAACGCGTTAGGGACCGAGGACCAGCAAACCTTCTCGGCCAGCGGCTTCGGCCTGATTGGCGTCGAGCGTCACGAAGGTCAGTGACTCCGGGTCGTCGCCCGCCGCCACCAGAGCCGCTCCGATCTGGAGCGCATCCGCCGCCCGCAGGGGATGGCTCTCGACGATGCGCTCAGCCTGGCGGCGCACGAGGTCGAGGGCGCTCACCTCCGACCATCGCTCCCACACCTCGAGGATCGCCCGCCGGGCCGCCACGAGAGCCGCCGGTGCGGCCCCGGCCTCTCGTCGCCGGCGCGCGAGCGCGGAAAGCAGCTCGACACGCGCCAACGTCCAGACGACGACGTCGTCGTCCTCAGCCATCCAGCGGCGCACACGTGGTGTTTGTCGCTCGACCACGACCAGCGGAACGAGCGCCGAGGTGTCCCAGAACCTCACCAGCCCGACTTCCGATCCGCCCGCAGGGTTCTCAGCACGCCACCTTTCACGCGAATCGGACGCCAGCCCCGTAACCACTTTGCCGTGCCGCCGGAGCCTCGCCGGACGATGCCCTGGCGCTCGAGCTGGGCCAGGCGGTCGTTGCTGGACGCGATGGAACGTCCCTGGACGGGCACCAGGCAGGCCACAGGGCGGTCGCGCTCGAACACCAGCACCGTTCCTCCGCGCTTGACGTGAGCGAGATACATCGACAGACCGTTCTTCAGCTCGGCCACTCTGGCCTTCTTCATGTGGCCATGTTAGTCATGTTGATCGATCGGGTCAACCCTACGCCATCGCGATCACACGACGCGGCCCAGGATGAACTGAATGACATTCCGGAAGTGGCGTGGTCCGTCGCCCTGGGGATACATCGTGGCCATGACTTCCGCCTTTGCTTCCTGCTGGCGTTCGGGCGGAAGGTCAGCTGTCGTGACCCCGGCCAGGACGTCCCACGCCGCCGCGAAGGTCTCGAAGTCGAAGCCGAGCGTTTCGCGTTCGACGCGGGCCTCGATGCCAGCATCGGCAAGCTGCTGCAGGAAGGGGCTGGGGTCGTCCAGGGCTCCTGGCCCAACCCCGGGCACGGGCGGAGGGCCGCCCAGGCGCCCCGCCGTCTGTTGAAACAGCACGATGTCGCAGCTCTCTGGTCCCGCCCAGACGGCGGCGACCAGCCGCCCCTGCGGCCGCAGCACCCGCGCCAGCTCACGCGCCGCCGCGGCGCGATCGAGCACGTACATGAGGCTAAGCGAGGCGAGCACCACGTCGACGGCTCGATCCTCGAGCGGCAAGCTCTCGGCGCGTCCCTGGCGGAGGCTGACCTTGGTCAGGACGGCCGCGTCCATCCGCCGCTGGGCCAGCCGCAGCATCTCCGGGCTGATGTCCACGCCGATGACGTGACCGGACGGTCCGACCTGCCGGCGGCGCGCTCGGTGACCGCCCCGACAGGAACGCCGGCCGGCTACAATCCGGGCATGAGCATCGGCCAGCCGCTCAGGCGCAAGGAGGACGGCCGCCTGCTGCGCGGGCAGGGGCGGTTCACCGACGACTTCTCGCTTCCCGGGCAGGCGTACGCGGCGATGGTGCGCTCGCCGCACCCGCACGCCCGCATCGTGACCATTGATGCCGAGAGCGCCCGCACGATGCCGGGCGTGCTCGCGGTCTTCACGGGCGCCGACGTCCTCGCCGACGGCCTGGGCGCGATCCCCCACAACCCGGTGCCGTCCAACCGCTACGATCTCAAGCTCCGCGCTCCGAACGGCGGATCGATCTTCTTCGGCCCGCACGTGCTGCTGCCCGCCGACCGGGCTCGCCACGTGGGCGAGGCGGTCGCGATGGTCGTGGCCGAGACGAGAGCCCAGGCGGCGGACGCGGCCGAGGCCGTGCGCGTGACGTGGGAGCCGCTGCCGTTCGTCGTCGACACGGCGGAAGCGGCCGAGGGCCGGGCGCCGGCGGTGTGGGACGAAGTGCCCACCAACGTCTGCGTGGATTGCGCCTTCGGCAGCGACGAGGCGGCGGTGGACGCCGCCTTCGCCCGCGCGGCTCACGTGGTGGCCCGGGAGTTCCACGTGGGCCGCGTGACCGGCGCGCCGATCGAGCCGCGCGCCGCCCTGGGAGCGTACGATCCGACCACTGGCCGCTACGTTCTCTACGCGGGGAGCGGCGGCGCGGTCCGCCAGCGCCGCGAGATCGCCGAGGTACTCGGCCTGCCGCCTGAACGGCTGCGCGTCGTCTCGCTCGACGTCGGCGGCAACTTCGGGACGAAGAACCGCGTCTATGTCGAGTCGGGCCTGGTGCTCTGGGCGGCACGCAAGCTCGGGCGCCCGGTCAAGTACACGGCCACCCGGGCCGAGACCCTGGTGAGCGACTACCAGGGCCGTGATCTGGTGACCCGCGTGAAGCTGGCGCTCGACGCCGACGGCCGCTTCCTCGCCTTCAGCGCCGACAACGTCTCCAACGTGGGCGCCCGCGCCGTGTCGTTCTCGCCGCTTGGCAAGGGCTCCGCGCTGGTGACCGGCAACTACGACATCCCGGTGGCGCGGGTGCGCTCGCGCGCCGTGTTCACGCACACGGTGCCGACGCAAGCCTATCGCTCCTCCGGCCGACCGGAGGTGACCTACGCCATCGAGCGGCTGATCGACCTGGCCGCCGCGCAGACCGGCATCGACCGCATCGAGCTACGCCGACGCAATCTGATCGACGCCGGCCGGATGCCGTACACCAACCCCTTCGGTATGGTTTACGACAGCGGGCGCTACGCCGAGAACATGGCGCTGGCCATGCGCCTGGCCGACTGGGACGGCTTCGCCAAGCGCCGGGCCGAGGCCGAGGCGCGGGGTCAGTTGCTGGGCCGGGGGCTCGCCAACTACGTCGAGTCGTCCGTGGGCACGCCGCGCGAGCAGGCCCGGCTGACGGCGCGCCCCGAGGGCGTCGTGGACGTCGTCATCGGCACGCAGTCGGCGGGGCAGGGGCATGAGACGAGCTTCGCCCAGGTCGCCGCCGAGCGCCTGGAGCTCGACGTCGCGGCGATCCGCATCGTGCTGGGGGATACCGATGTGGTCCGCGCCGGGGGCGGGACCCATTCGGGCCGGTCCATGCGCATGGCGGGCACGGTGATCGCGCTGGCCGCCGAGGACTTGATTGCCGAGGGCAAGCGCGAGGCGGCCCAGGCCATGGAGGCCGCCGAGGCCGACGTGCGCTACGCGCGCGGGCGCTTCACCGTCGCCGGCACCGACCGCGGCATCGGCCTGTTCGAGCTGCCGGATGGGCTCACGGTGACGCGCGACAACGAGATGCACGAGCCCGTCTTCCCGAACGGTTGCCACGTGTGCGAGGTGGAGGTCGATCCGGAAACCGGCGCCGTCCGCCTGGCGCGCTATGCTGCGGTCGACGACGTGGGCCGAGCCGTCAACCCCATGATCGTCGAGGGCCAGACCCACGGGGGCATCGTGCAGGGGCTCGGCCAGGCGCTGGGTGAGGCCTGCGTGGTCGACCCCGCTACCGGCCAGACCCTCACCGGCTCGCTGATGGACTACGCGCTGCCCCGCGCCGGCGACCTGCCCTCGTTCCCGACCCTGCTGAACGAGGTGCCGTCGCCGACGAATCCCCTGGGCGTGAAGGCTGGCGGCGAGGGCGGCACGACGCCGGCGCCGGCGGTCGTGGCCAGCGCCATCGCCGATGCGCTGGCGCCGCTCGGCGTCGCGCACATCCCGATGCCAGCCTCGTCAGCGGCGATCTGGGCGGCGATACGCCGGGCCCGGGCGATTCCGCCGGACGGTCCGCGGCTCAGAAGGGCCTGAGCTCGACCTTGCGGAACTTCACGGTGCCGCGACCCCACTGAAGCGCGAACGGGCCGCTGGTGAACTTGGAGTCCCGGATGTCGACGGTCTTCTTCCCGTTCAAGACCACCACGAGATGCGGGCCGCGCATGGTGATCTCGTACGTGTTCCACTTGCCGCCCGCCTTCGGCCTGGGTTCGGCGACAGGAGCCACCTTCACGATGGCGCCGGTGGCGTACGTCGGGTCCGGGCGCTGGTCGAAGATGTTGGCCTCGTAGCAGCTCTCGTCGGTGATCTTTTCCGGATTCTGGCAGCGCATGAAGATGCCGCTGTTGGCGTCGTCGCTGGCCCAGAACTCCACGCGCATCATGAAGTCCCCGTACGAGTTTTTTGAGACCAGGTAGGCGGGCGTCTTGCCGCCCTGAGTGGCCTGGATCGCGCCGTCGGTGCCCATCCAGTTCGCTTCGCCGACACGGTTGAAGTTGTCGAGCCCCTTGGTGCCATCCACGAACGTGATCCAGCCGGGCTCGCCGCCGCGCATAGCGCAGCCACTGAGCGCGGCGACGAGAACCGCAACGACAACAGCGCGGAACGCCAATCCGTTCATGTCAGGCTCCCTTCACGTTGTTTGTGCAGCTCTCAGTCGCGGGGGACATGCCTACCCGATCTGTATTTCGGGCGGCACCTCCGGATTCATCAAAGATGCGCCACCGTCCGCACAAATGACCTGGCCCGTAATCCATTCGGCCTGGTCCAAGCAAAAGAGGGCAACGACGTTCCCCACATCCGCCGGTGTCCCCAGGCGCCCCATCGGTGTCCAGCCCCGGACGTGCCAGTTCCGGATCAGCTGCTGGGCCTGGTCAGGCAATGTGTTCAAGACGCTGTCTTCCGTCCAAGCCGGACTGATGGCGTTCACGGTGATCCTGCGCCTGGCGACAGCGACGGCGAAGTACCGCACGAGAGACTCCAGTGCGGCCTTTGCCGACCCCATGCCGACCCAGGGCTGCAGGCCGCCGGTTCGACTCCCGGCGGCGTAGGTGATAGCGAAGATGCGACCGCCGTCGCGCATCAGCGGGAGCGCTTCCCGAACGCCGACGAGAAACGCCTTGGCCTGAGAATCGAACGCCGTGTCCCACTGCTGCGGGGTGATGTCCAGGGGGGGTTGAAAGAAGGTCGGTACCTCGGGCCGCGCATTGCTCACGAAGATGTCGAGCTTCGCGTGCGAACTTCGGCGAGGGTCTCTTTCGCGGCGACATCGTTCTGGTAGTAGTGGACCGCGACCTTGACGCGTCGATCCGCCAAGGCCAGCACGATCCCTCTCCCGATGCCGCGCGAACCGCCAGTAATCAGCGCGTGCTTTCCATCAAGGGTCATGTGAGTCTCCTCCCGTTATTCGGGCTCGACATGATCTGGATGGGGGCTCATGCTGCCCGGGACTATAGCCTCCTGACCGAGCGGAGACAAGGCATCGGCCGCCAATTGACGCGGCCGCGCATGGCCCACCAGCGCCCCAACCGCCGATCAGTCGATGACCCGATCCGCGTGCACTGGGCCGAGCATCGCGGAGCGAAAGCGGCAAGCAGCTGGCCCCTGAGTCGGCCTATTGGCCATCCAACATCCAACCGTATTGCACGAGACGCGGTGCGCCGTTTACTCGGCTTACTGCCACTGCCGCGCGACGACCGTCGGCTTGATGTTCTGGTTCAGTCGGAAAAGGTTCGTGGGGTCGTACTTCTCCTTCAACGCGAGTAGCCGCTGATATTTGTCGGCGCCGTAGGCTGCCCGGACCCGCTCGGCCCCCTCGTCCCCTTCGCGACCCAGATAGTTCACGTACACACCGCCGGTCGAGAACGGTTGCATGGCCTCCCAGAAGTCACGCGCCCACTGCGTGCAGCGCTTCGCCTCGGCGGGATCGGTGCACAGCCCGAGGGCGACGAACGCGTGCTGTGCATCGCGCGCCGCGAACGCGGTGGTATCTCGATCGATCCGTCCCACCGCGCCGCCCAGCTGGTACTCAAGTAGCGCATGGCACAGCGGCGAGGCGAGCGCCGTGCAATGGGCGATCATGGTGTCGATCGCGTTGTCGCCGACATCGTGAAGGAAACTCGACTTCCAGTAGTGCTGCATCCCGGATGGATACGAGGCGTCCAGCATCGTCTGGACCGCGGTGTATGAGGTCGGCCCCAGCTGATCGACGACCGGCGTGCCAAGCTTTTTCAAGGGCGCCAGCAGGCATTCGCCCTCGGCCACGGGCCCGCAGTAGCACGCGGCGATCCCGGCGACCTTCGCGCCGTCTGGGAGCGTGAGGAGGGCGGCATCGACGGCCAGTTCGTCCGGAGCCGTGTGCGTCAACTCGCGGTACCGCTGGAGCACCTCCCTGGCGATGGCGAAGGGATAGAACACGAACCCGCCCACTACGGGACCGACGGGATGGAGCCGATACTCGAACGAGGTGACGACGCCGAAGTTGCCACCCCCGCCGCGCACGCCCCAGAAGAGGTCTGCGTTCTCGGAATCGCTAGCCGTGCGAAGCTGCCCGTCCGCGGTGACGATGTCGACGGACATGAGGTTATCGCTCGCCAGGCCGTACTTCCGGGCCAGCCAGCCCCAGCCGCCGCCGAGGGTCAGGCCGGCGACCCCGGTCGTGGAGACCTGACCACCCGTGGTGGCCAGCCCGAAGACCTGAGTCTCGTGATCGAACTCGCCCCACGTCACACCGGCCTCGGCCCGGGCCGTCCGTCTGCCTGGATTGACGTGGACGCTCTTCATCCCGGAGAGATCGATCATGAGGCCGGCGTCGCACGCGGCGTTGCCCGCGACATTGTGGCCGCCGCCGCGAACGGCCAGAACCACGTCGTGATCGCGTGCGAAGTTGACACACGTGATGACATCGCCAGCCCCGGCACAGCGGGCGATCAGCGCCGGTCGCTTGTCGATCATGCCATTCCAGATCTTGCGGGCTGCGTCGTACCCGTCGTCGCCGGCGCGCAAGAGTCGACCGCGCAGGCGGCCCTTCAACTCCGCGACGGCCGCCTCTCGGAGAACGTCTTCGGCGCCGCTGTTCATGATGATTCGCACGTCTGCCATGGCTTCCTCCTTTGTTCGGCCGCCATTGCGCCTCTAACGGCCCAGATCAGCGGCATGGGAAAAGCAGCGCGCCTTTTGCGCCTCGCAAAAGGCGTGACGCTTTTGACATGTCCGCTGCATCTGGTTGTTATGTGGCACGCTGAGCGCCTTCGGCTAAGGCGGTCCGGAATACATCGTTCAATCGAGCACGAAGATCGCTGCCTACCAACAGATCCGGCCGACCCTGACCGGAGAAGGTCGCACACCGTGGCGCTCCAATTCACCCTCAATGAATTCACCGATCTCGGGGATAGGATCACCGAGACCGAGTTCCGAGGTTTGCGCTTTTAACTCGGGAAGATTCGATATGGCCTGTCGGATTCGCGTTGGCGCCACCAAATCGACTAGGTCCTGAAAACGCACCGGAAGTATACCGAGTCCTTCTTCAATGTGTTTTATCGCCAACAAGGGACGGAGCACGTAGAAGTACTTCTTAAGGCGCACCTTGTCCTTATACAGGTACGCTCGCGCATTGCGGCGTGCCATGCGCGCGAAGCGCGTCCGCTCGATTGCGAAGTTATCCGTCATCTGTGCGTTCGAGCCTCGGACACGGCGCCATCACTGTCACGTCACGGCTCGATCCTGACTTCGATCGTCCCAAGGCGGTCGAACCGGGCGACGACACGATCACCGGCGCGTGCGGCGATCGGAAGGGTGAAGCTCCCCGAAAGGATCATCTGCCCGCCTGTGAGCTTCAGTCCCGTCGCGGCGAGTTGATTCGCCAACCACGCAACCGCCTTTGCCGGCCCGCCCAAGACTTCTGAGCCCGTGCCATTGCGACAACCTCGCCGTTCTTTTCGAGCACGACTGTGATTGACGCGAGATCGCCGACGTCGGCAGGCGTCATCACCGAAGGCGAGACCACCATGTACGCCGCCGCGGCATTGTCAGCCGTAACATCCTCCAGCTTCCATCCTCCGCTGAAGCGAGTCCTGGCGAGCTCCAGGGAGGCGCCGAGCCCTCCCGTAGCTGAGAGGATGGCGGATTCGGTGAGACCTGGCCCGGAAACCTCGTGGGCAAGGGAGAAGGTCACCTCCGGCTCCACGAGGAAATCGGGCCCGCCGGATAGGGATACCTCGCTGGCGGCCAGAGCGGTCTCGAAGGGGTGACCCCGCGTTGGCTCACGAGCTTGAAACCGCTCGCGGATTATCGGATTGGTGAACGCGGTTTTCCATCCGACGTGGCGAAGACCTGAACGACTCTTCAGCGCTGCGACACGCGCTTGGATTTCATAGGCATCGGCCAGCGTCAATTCCGGGTGCTCGCGAGTGAATGGGACGAGCATCCTCCCGCTCTGTTCTGCCCCGGCCGGCAGGTGGAATGCGTGGTTATCCGTCGATCTCAAGCCGAGCGTCGGCACGTTCTGACGGCGACGAGATCGTCGTCAGCTACCGCGCGGACGTCCCGGACGCCCAGCGTAAGGAGCGCTGCTGTCCTGCCAGACGCGGTCACAAACTCCACCTCGAGCCCGTCGGGCTCATAGACCTCCACCACCGCGCCCAGATCGCCCTTCCGCAGCCCATACTCGGGTACGTCCCGGTCGAGAACGATGGTGTCCAAAACGCGATACGTCATCTTCCGGCCTCCGGATACGCCGTCACGAACCTGGCGAAGTCCTCACCGGCGCGAATGACCCAGACGCTCACGAGGGCCGCCGGGGCGCCGGCTGGCCCAACCAGAGTAGCGCGGACCACGTATTTCTGCCCGTATCGAGTCGGTTCGTCGGCCGTCGCTTCCTTGGAGAGGTGCTGGCTACGGAGGTCTGCCTCGAGCTGCCTCTAATTTTGAGATGAGTAGCCAAGTGACTGAAAGAAGGCGGCTTTGAACCGCCCCACGGGATGACCGCGTGAGAGCAGGTAGTCATGCAGCTTTGCCGGTTCGACAACTGCACGATCCGCATTCGGGATCAGCAATCGCTAGCGTTCCTTACGTTCTCCTGAGTCCGCCAACTCTGGTACGGATAACGCTGGGCATCAGCCGCGCGCGTAGCGCGTCGGCTGCATGCCCGAGTTAGGGTTCGGTTCCGCCACATCATTCGCAAAAGGGCGATCAATCGATCAGCTGGTCCGCCCGAATCAAGAGCGATTGTGGAATCGGCAAGCCGAGGGCCTTGGCGGTGGTGAGGTTGATGATCAGCTCAAACTTCGTCGGTTGCTCCACGGGGAGGTCGCCAGGCTTGGCGCCCTTCAGGATCCTGTCCACAAACAACGCCCCATGCCGGTACATCTCTGGCAAATTCACTCCATAGGCCATCAGACCACCAGCCCCGGCGAGTTCCCTGACTCCGTACATCGCCGGGATTCGGTACGTCGCGGCGAGGTCGATGATCCGTGCTTGATGAGCCAGGAACATCCCGTCCGGAGGTACCGTGAGAGCTTGCACGCGCTCTTGGGTCATCGCCGAAAAAGCACCCTGGAGGTCTTGGGGGTCCCGCACCGCCATCGCATGAAGCTGTACCTTGAGCCGCCGCGCTGCGGCTTCGATCACCTTCAAACTCGGTCCATGTATCGGGTTGGCGGGGTTCCAGAGGGCAGCAATCCGAGCGGCTTCGGGCACCGCCTCCTTGAGGATCTCAAGGCGTTTCGCATTCAACTCCACGCCTGCGAGGTGTGTCCAGCCCGTGATGTTGCCCCCGGGGCGCGCCAAGCGAGGGACGAGTCCACTCCCGACCGGATCGGCGACAAATCCGATGACGATCGGAATCGTCGTGGTGGCTTGCTTGGCTGCCAGCGCTGATGGCGTCGTCGAGGCGAAGATAATGTCAACCTTGAGGCGTACCAGATCAGCCGCAAGCTCGGGGAGCCGACCCTGCCGTCCCTCGGCGTATCGAACCTCAATGACCATGTTCTGGCCGTCGATCCAACCGTACTCGCGAAGCCCTCGGCGAAACGCCTCCAGGTGCGGTGTACCGGGGGCCGCCGATCCGAACTCAAGATACCCTACCCGGGCTGTCTTCGGCTGTGCCTCAGTGGCAGGCCCGGCAGTGAGTACGCCGAGGACGAGGACGACGACGACAGGCATAAATTCCTTGCGAGTAACCATCCCACCTCCTATCACCGAACTTTCCTCTGGGTCGGCCTCACCGTAACCACTTCCCCTCGAGAGTTCCCGAAGCCGAACGCAGCGCTCAGCGGCCGGCGCAGCCGGTCCGCTGAAGCGGCTTGTTCGACGAGCGCGGCTCACTCGACGATCTCGTCTGTCCTGAGCAGCAGCGATTGGGGCAGGGTTAATCCCAGCGTCGCGGCCGTCTTACGATTGACGGTGAGATAGTATCTCGTCGGCTGTTCCGCGGGCACGCCGGCCGGGTTGGCGCCTTTGAAGATCCGATCAATGTAACGTGCCGCCGTTCGGTAAGTGTCTTCCACGCTGACTCCGTAGGACATCAGCCCACCCTCCCGGACGATGAAGTTCCATTCATACATGGCGGGAATGCGGTGGCTGGTCGCGAACTCGACAACCCGCTTGCGATTCGTAGTGGTAAGCCCGTCTGCCACCAGGAACATGGCGTCTGGACGACGGCGCGCCATCGCAGAAAACACCTCGGCGAAGTCATCGGGCCCCCGCAGCCCAAGGGCTTGCACCTCCACCCTGAGGGTGCGCGCGGCCTTTTCAATCTCACGGTAACGAAGTGTCATCCCTTGATCGTTTGCGTTCCAGAGGATGGCAATTACACGCGCCGTCGGCAATGCTTCCTTCAGGAGTTCCATACGCTTGCCGCTGAGCTGAATCGATTCGTCGGTCAACCCAGTCACATTCGCACCGGGACGCGCGAGGCTGGCTATCAGCCCAGTCTCCACCGCGTCTCCGGCAAACGTCGCCATGATGATCGGAATCGAGGAGGTCGCTTGCTTCGCCGCCACCGTCGCCGGCCCGCCATTCGTCGCGATCACGTCCATCTTGAGTCGCACGAGCTCGGCGGCCAGGCCCGGCAGTCGCTCCACAAAGCCCTCCGCAAAGCGGGCTTCGTACACGATGTTCTTGCCCTCGACATAGCCGAGACCGCGCAACGCCTCGCGGAGCGGGCCGGGGGGCGCACCGTCGGGTGTCCGACTTGCTACCGCGAGGAAACCGAGCCGAAACACCTTCTGGCCGGGTTGCGCTACGGCCAGTAGGGGAGCCACGAAGATGCCGAGCGCCAGTGATAGCGCAACGGCGAACCTCAGGATGGGCGGTCGAACATGCCAAGACGCCGTGGAGCCGTCCATGAATC
The DNA here is from genome assembly GCA_035709005.1 of Candidatus Methylomirabilota bacterium. Lineage (NCBI taxonomy): Bacteria > Methylomirabilota (SeqCode) > Candidatus Methylomirabilota bacterium. Next base: position 18,337 of record DASTFB010000012.1, read on the forward strand.
TCCGTCTCCCGCTGATCTGAGTTTTCGTCGAACTAGAATTCGACGCCGGGATAGGCTGATCTGCATAACACCACAAGCGCCGCGAGTTCCGGCGGCCTATCTCGGGCGGCCAACTGGACGAGAAGTGCATTTCGGCCTGCCGATTTAGCGCGTTGCCCAACAGGACCGCGTTTAAGACGCTCTGGATAGGCTGCCCGATCGCGCAGCGTATCCCGGCGCACTTGGGTTGAAATAACAGGGGGAGGCGGCTTCCGACAACGGATCCGAGTGACTGCGTGAGGACGATGAAGACCGCCCCCTTTCGTTCCTGGCGCCGGCGACTATAGCGTGTCTCCGCTGGTGCGGGCAAGGACGACAGCCGCCACTTGACGCCGCCGCGGTAGCGACGTATCCGTAGGAGCCTCAAGGGAGGCGGCGGCATGGAAGAGCGCAGCACGGTCGATGTCCCGCGCGATCTGCGGGAGTGGATAGCCCGGGCCGAGGCGATCGGCCAGATCCAGCGCATCCGGCAGCCGGTCGCCCGGGACGAGATGGGCGCCATCACGTACATGGCCCACCAGACGCCCAACGCGCCGGCGCCGCTGTTCGAGAGCATCGAGGGCTGCCGGCCAGGCTTCCGCGCCCTGTGGAACCTGATCGGCTCCAGCACCGACCGCTTCGCCCTCGCCATCGGGGAGCCGACCGGCCTGCCGGTGATGGAGCTCATCCGCCGCTGCAAGAGCCGGTTCACGCAGAGCCTGGCGCCGGTCTTCCTCGACCCCAGCCAGGCGCCCGTGAACGCCAACCACATCTATGGCGACGACGTCGACGTCATGATCTTCCCGGCCGGCCGCCACTGGCCGCGCGACGGCGGCCCGTACATCGGCACCGGCGACGCCGTCATCACGCGCGATCCGGACGCCGGCTGGCTGAACGTGGGCTGCTACCGCCAGATGGTCCACGACGGCAAGCACGTCGGCCTGTACCTGTCGCCGGGCAAGGACGCGCGCCTGCACATCGAGCGGTACTGGAGCCGGGGGGAGCCCTGCGAGGTCGTCGCGGCGTGGGGCGTGGACCCGGCCATGTTCATCGCGGCCTCGCTCACGTTTCCCAAGACGGTCTCCGAGCTGGACTTCATCGGCGGGATCGCCGGCCGGCCCGTGGAGCTCTGCAAGGGTCAGGCGGGCGGGGTGCCGTACCCGGCGCGCGCCGAGATCGTGATCGAGGGGGTCGTGCATCCCGAGGCCCTCAAGCGCGAGGGGCCCTTCGGCGAGTTCACCGGCTACTACGGCCGGCCCGAGGACTTCGCCTTCGTCGTGGAAGTGAAGGCCATTCACCACCGCGACGAGCCCATCCTCACGCACGCGCTCATGGCCGACTATCCGGCGAACGAGACGAGCCTGCTCTACTCCATCGCCCGGTCGGCCAAGATCTGGAACGACCTCGATCGCCTGGGCGTGCCGGGCATCCAGGGTGTCTACTGCCATCCCGCCGCCGCGGGGGGCTGGGGCATGACGATCGTCTCGCTGGAGCAGCGCTATGCCGGCCACGCCCCCCAGGCGCTGGCCCTGGCCGCGCAGTGTCCGGGCGGCGCCTACTTCGCGAAGTGGATCGTCGCCGTCGACGAGGACGTCGATCCCTCGAACATGAACCAGGTGCTGTGGGCCATGGCCACGCGCTGCAATCCGGTCGAGGACATCGACATCCTGCGATCCACGTGGTCGACCTGGCTCGATCCCACCCAGAACCCGCCGGAGGAACGGCCCTACGGCTCGAAGGCGCTGATCAACGCCTGCATGGAGCACCGGTACATCAAGCAGTTCTCCAAGCGCACGAAGGTCAGCCGCTCCGTCTACGAGTCGGTGGCCCGTCGCTGGAGCGAGCTCGGGTTCACGGGCACGCCGCCGAAGCTCTGGGCCCTCGAGGACTGACAGCCGCAGCCATGATCGGCCAGTCGGTCCGCCGCCGGGAGGACGTCCGCCTGCTGACGGGCCGCGGCCGGTACGTCGCCGACCTCCCGCTCGACGGCGCAGTGCACGTGGCCGTCGTGCGAAGCCCGCATGCCCACGCCGAGATTTTGGGCATCGACGTCGCGGCGGCCCGCCGGCAGTCCGGCGTCATCGGCATTTTCACCCTGGGCGATCTCCCCGAGCTCCGGGGGTGTCTGCCGCCTCCCGCCGTTCCCGGCGGTACGGTCCGCGCGTATCGGCAGTCGGCGCTGGCCGACGGCCTCGTGCGCTTCGTGGGCGAGCCGGTGGCCGTGGTCGTGGCCGCCGACGCGTACCGGGCGGTCGATGGCGCCGAGGCCGTCCGCGTGGACTACGAGCGCCACCCGGCCGTCGTCGATCCCCAGGACGCGATCCGCCCCGGCGGTGTCCTGGTTCACCAGGACTGGGGCACGAACGTCGCCACCACGGTCACGATGGAGACGGGCGACGTCGACGGCGCCCGGGCCCGGGCCACCCACGTGGTGACCCGTCGGTTTCGGTGCGGCCGGCTCACGGCGTTGCCGCTCGAGCCGCGCGGGGTGGCCGCGCGGTGGGACCCCGTGGAGGAGACGCTGCACGTGTGGTCGAGCACGCAGATGCCGTACGGCGTGCGGCAGCGCGTGGCCGAGACGCTGGGGCTCGCACCCGAGGCCGTCCGGGTGACGGCGCCCGACGTGGGGGGCGGCTTCGGCACCAAGGGTCCGACGTACCCCGAGGAAATCATCGTCGCGACGCTGGCCCGCCGGCTGGGGCGGCCCGTCCGCTGGAGCGACACGCGGGAGGGCAGCTTCGGCAGCACCGCGCACGCCGGCGACCAGGTCCACGACATGACGCTGGCCCTCGCCGCCGACGGCGCGATCCTGGCGCTGGAGGACGACTTTCTGATCGACGCCGGCGCCTATCTGCCGCGCGGCGCGGTGGTGGCTGGCGTCACCGTGCCTCACCTGCTGAACCTCTACCGCATCCCCGCTGTTCGCTGCCGGGGCCGCATCGTGGTCACCCACAAGGTGCCGGCGGCGCCGTACCGCGGCGCCGGCCGGACCCAGGCGACGTTCGTCACCGAGCGCCTGCTCGACATCGCCGCGCGCCAGATGGGGCTGGACCCGGCCGAGCTACGCCGCCGTAATCTCCTGAGCCGGGGCGAGATGCCGCACGACCGGGGCGTGCCGTACCGCGACGGGATGCCGCTGATCCACGACTCGGGCGATTACCCGGCGTTGCTGGAGACCGCCCTGAAGCGCGCGGAGTATCCGGAGTTTCGCGTCCGTCAGCGCGCGGCGCGCCGCGAGGGCCAAGCGCTCGGCCTGGGAGTGGCCGCCTACAGCGAGGCGACCGGCATCGGACCGCACGAGGGCGCCCGCGTCGACATCGACGGGGGTGGCCGCGTGCTCGTGAGCACCGGCGCGCCATCCCAGGGGCAGGGCCACGAGACGACGCTGGCCCAGATCTGTGCCGACCGGCTGGGCGTCCCGCTCGAGTCGGTCTCGGTGGTCGGCGGCGACACCGCGCGCTTTCCGTCCGGCGCCGGCACCTTTGCCAGCCGGATCGCGGTGATCGTGGGCAATGCCGTGGCCCAGGCCGCCGACGACGTGCGACAGAAGACCAGGCACGTGGCCGCCCGCGCGCTCGAATGCTCGCCCGATGACGTGGTCATCGCCGACGGCCGCGCCCATGTGAAGGGCTCGCCGAATCGCGCGCTGGCCCTCGGCGCCGTGGCCGCGCTGGCCCAGCGCCCGGACGTCGTGCGTGATCTCGGTGAGCCGGGACTCAGCGCGACGCGGTACGTGAGCCCATCGAGCGTGACCTGGGCGGCCGGAGTCCACGTGGCCACGGTCGAGGTGGACCGGGAGACGGGCGCGGTGAAGGTGCTCGGCTATCACGCCGTGCACGACGCCGGGCACGAGATCAACCCGCTGATCGTGGAGGGCCAGACCCACGGCGGCGCGGCCCAGGGCATCGGGGCGGCGCTGTCGGAAGCGATCGTTTACGACGCCAGCGGCCAGCTCCTCACCCGGACGCTCATGGACTACGCGCTGCCGCGTGCCGACGAGGTGCCGGCCATCGACGTGACGAGCTGCGACTCGCCCTCGCCGCTCAACCCGCTCGGAGTGAAGGGGACCGGCGAGGGCTCCGCGGTCGCCGGCCCGGCGGCGATCGCCAACGCCGTGGCCGACGCGCTGGGAAGCGACGGCCCCGAGATCACCCACGTGCCCGTCCTGGCCATCGAGGTGTGGCGGCGTGACACGTCGGCCGGCCTGAGGTAAGGTGCCGTCGCGCATGCGCATCGGCTTCCACCTCACGCCGTTCTGGAGTCCGACCGATCGCCCGCCGACCGTCATCATCGACGAGGCGATCGAGGTGGTGCGCGCGGCGGCGCGGCTGGGCTTCGCCTGGGTCTCGGTGGGCCATCACTGGGTCTCCTATCCGACGGTGTGGCCCCATCCCATCCCGCTGCTGGCTCGGTTGGCCCCCGAGACGGGCCTCATGCGGCTCAAGACCTCCATGCTGCTGCTGCCGCTCTTGAACCCGGTCGACGCCGCCGAGAATGTCGTCACCCTGGATCACATCACGCACGGCCGCCTCGACGTGGGGGTAGCCATCGGCTACCGGGAGAAGGAGCTGGCGGCGGCCGGGCTGACGCGCAAGGACCGCGTGCCCAAGCTCGAGGAATCGCTGGCCCTCATGAAACGGCTCTGGAGCGGTGAGGAAGTGACGTTCGAGGGCGCGTACACGCGCCTGACCGGCGGCCGGCTCGGCATGCTGCCGGCCCAGCGGCCATACCCTCCGCTGGAGATGGGGGCGCAGAGCGTGGGCGCCACGCGCCGGGCCGCGCGGCTGGTGGACGCCGTGTTCTTTGGCCCCCAGGTGGCCTGGCGCGACGTGGCACGCCTGGTCGGCATCTATCGCGAGGCGCGGACCGCCGAGGGGCCGGGGACGCCGGGCACCGCGTTCGCCTCGCGCAGCCTGATCGTCGGCGCGAGCAAGGAGGCGGCGAGAACGGCCGCCCGCGCGTATCTCGAGCGGACGTTCGCCATGTACCGGGGCTGGGAGATGCAGGAGCCCACCATGGTGCCGCTGCAGCTCGGCTTCGACGGCAACCTCGACGACTGGACGATCAACGGCACGCCCGCCCAGTGCGTGGAGACCATCGCCCGGGCCGGCGAGATGGGGCTCGACGGCATCGGCTTCACCATCTACAGCCTGCCGCCGGGCGCCGCCGCGCGGATCGCGTATCTGCAGATGATCGCCGAGGAGATCGTGAAGCCGGTCACCGCATCGGCAGCGGCATCAGCTCCTCGGCGAAGATGATCTCGCCGTCGTAGATCCGGCGGACGTCGCCGATCCCCTTCTCCATGGGGCCGTGGCCGGAGAGATGGGGACCGGTGTGCACGAGGACCAGACGCTTCACCCCGGCCGCCTTGGCCATCTCCGCGGCGCCCGTCGTCCCGCACTGGCCGAAGTTCTCGCCCATCGACCCCATGCGCTCCTGGTCATCCCAGCACATGCAGAGCATGGTGTCCGCTCCGCGGGCTAGATCGATGACGCTGGGGCAGGGCTGGGTGTCCCCGGTGAACACCACGCTGCCCGCCGCCGAGTCGAGCCGGTAGGCCAGCGAATCCAGATAGGGCTGCACGTGCTCGGCGGGGGCCGCCGTCACCTGCCAGTCCGGGCCCCGGTGGATGAGCCCCGGCCCCACGTCCCGGACCTGCACGGACGGTGGCTTGCGCGGCAGCGTCCCGCCGCGGTTGACGAACACGCGCTGCGAGAGCGGATGATTGACGCGGGCCTTCCAGTCGTGGGCGAACGCGCCCTCCTCGCCCAGGATCCGCTCGGTGATCGTCTCCGTGAGCGTGGGACCGTACACCTGAAGCATCTTCTCCTTGCCGATGCTCTGGTCCCACCGGCAGAGCAGGAAGCACGGATAGTCCACGTCGTGGTCGAAGTGGTGGTGCGTGAAGAACAGGTAGTTGACCTGGGTCGGGAAGATGCCGGCCTTCACGAGCTTGTGGGTGGCGGCGGGCCCGCAGTCGAACATGAGGTACTCGCCGCCGACCTCCACCGCGTAGGCCGAGCCGAACCGATGCGGCGTCGGCGTCGGCGTGCCGGCACCGAGGACGAACACTCTGGACATGCGTCACCTCGCGTTGGTGGTGGTAGGCACGGCCATGGGCCACACCTCGACGCGGGCGGCCCGGGGGTCCACGCGCACCCGGTCGCCGGTCCGGATCACGGCCACCGGATCGGGCGACAGGCGATCCATCAGGGCGACGCCGGCCAGGACGGCGCCCTGGACCATCACGGGGTTGGCCCAGCCGAAGAGCATGGCCACCGGGGCCAGCCGGCGGGATTTCAGGTCGAGCAACGCCCACGAGGTGGCGAACCCGCCCTTGGCCAGCGGGCACACGAGCACCTTGCCCGCGATGGACCTGCCGTAGAGCGGGTGCGACTCGCGCGCGATCGTGCCGGTGGACCGGTCCAGGTCGTAGCGGGCGCTGAAACCCTCGGCGGACACGAGCGCCTCGCCTTCCACGACCTCGCCGACGCCGGGGTGGCCGGTGAGGACGAGGGGCGCCGTCATCGGGGGATGCGGCCGGCCACCGCCGCCTCCACGCACCGGGCCGTGGGCCGGAAGATCGGATTGTAGCCGTAGGCGGCGATGATGTTGGCGAGCTTGGCCGAGTCGGTGACGATCGTGCGGAGCCCGTGCCGACGGGCCATCTCGCGCGGACTCATGATGTAGTAGCAGACGCCGACGGCGATGCGGCCGCCGGCGGCCTCGATCACCCGCGTGCGGCCCTCGCGATCGGCCATCGCCTTGATGGGGGCGCTGGTGGTGAGCAGGAGCATCGTGCGAGGGTTGACCGTGGCCCCGTCCAGCAAAGCCGCCAGCCGGCGAATTTCCTCGATCGAGAGGTGCGGGGTGCCGAAGACGACCACATCGACCTCGGGTTTCTCCGGCACGAAGGAGGAATAGGTCCGCTCGAGCGCGCCCGGCTCGACCGCGATCGTCTCCCGCGGCGGCCGACCGCCGAAGGCCTCGTCCAGCGTGCGCGCCTCCGGCGTGACGCCGACGATGTGGAACATGGCCAGCGAGCCGTACGACGCGAGCGTGGCACCCAGGTGCTTGAGGGCGTCGGCATCGGGCGCCGCCTCGATGCCGCTGAACACGGGGACGAGCCAGTAGTTGGTCAGCTGGCGGCCCACGAAGACACCCAGGGCCCCCCAGTCACTCACGCACCGCGGCTGGTCGCGGACCTGGACCAGATGCGTGCCGCGCCGGCAGGCATCGAGGTGCATCCCGTACGCCGGCACTCGTCCGGTGAGGGCCGCCGCGTACGACGCCGGCCCCCCTTCGAAGTTCGAGCGGGCGCCGCACACCGCGTTGGCGTAGATGACCGCCCCGGTGTCCCCCCACGCGAGCGACTCGCCGAACGCGGGCGGCCCCAGGGCCTGATAGTTGGCGCACGAGGTGAGGAGCGTGCCGCCCATGGCGGTGATCAGCGCACGGAGCCGGCGCTCCTTCTCCGCCACTTCCTCGGGCTGGCCCAGGGACCGGTACAGGTCGAAGTCGACGTTGCACGAGTTGGTGGTGGCCGGCACGACGAAGCGGGCGCCCTGTCGCACGAGATCCTCGACGAAGGCCAGGCCGGCCTCGCCCATCGATTCCGGGTCGCCGGTGAGGTGGGCGGATGTGACGGGCACCATCCGCTCGGCCCCGAAGAAGTCGCCCACGGCGAGCTGCATCTCCAGCGCCCGGCGCGCCGGCTCGCCCCGGCGCCCGGCACGGATCGCCTCCTCCTCGGCGGTCAGGCGCATGGGCAGGCTCAGGGAATCAGATCGGCGACGCGGATGCGGGCGCCCGGGGACGCCAGCGGTGACACGGAGGCGTCCGGTCCGAGGATCTCGCGGGATCGGTACCGCCAGCCGAAGGACGCCGCCGGGTCGGGAGTCGGCTCGCGGTGGACTTCGAGGACGCGATCGACCAGGTTCACGATCCAGTAGTCGGCGAGGCCGGCGCGGGCGTAGAGGCTGCCCTTGTGCTGCCGATCGAGCCCCAGGCTCGACTCGCTGACCTCGACCACCAGGACGGGTCGGGACGGATGTGCGGCCACATAGTCGCGAAAGCTCCCGGGCACCACGGCCACGTCCGGCTCGGGCTCGGATTCGTCGTCGAGCGCCACGGGGCCCTGCCCACGGACCTGCCAGCCCGCTCCGAACGCCGCCCGCAGCACTTCTTCCACCGCCTGGATGGCTGAGAAATGATAGCTGCCCTGGGGCTCCGCCACGATGAGTTGACCGCCCAGCAACTCGACCGGGTCCCCGGGCTGGAAGAAGCCGCTCGCGATCAACCGCTCGTATTCGGAGCGGGTCCAACGGCGGAGTCTGACCTCCACGCCAGCCATGCCCACGACCCTAACGGCCTCCGCGGAATGAGTCAATGTCCGAGGATCGAGGCAGGGGCCTCGGGCTTCGGGGTGGCCGTCGAGACGCGAAGCACGTGACAGCGCTCGGTCGCTGGGGTAAGGTTCCGTCGCTCATGCTGCGCCCGTTCACCCTGCACCGGCCGCGCACGGCGGTCGAGGCGTGCGAGCTGCTGGCCCGGCTCGGCGACGACGCCGCGCCCTATGCCGGGGGCACCGAGCTGCTCCTGCTGATGAAGGAGGGGCTGGCGCGCCCTCGCCACCTGGTGGACGTCAAGCGCATTGCCGGCCTGGACGCCATCGGCGAGGACGGCGCCGGCCTGGTCATCGGCGCCACCGTCACCCACCGAGCCCTCGAGCGCTCCCCGCTCGTGAAGACGCGCTGTCCGGTGATGGCGGAGGTCGCCCGCCACGTGGCCAACGTGCGGGTGCGTAACGTCGGCACGGTGGGCGGCAACCTGGCCTTCGCCGATCCCCACAGCGATCTGGCCACGCTCTTCCTCGCCCTCGATGCCCGCGTCGAGCTGATCTCGCCACACCGGCGCCGCCAGCTGCCGATCGCCGATTTCGTGCGCGGACCGTGGGAGACGGCCCGCGCGCCCGACGAGCTGCTGGCCACCGTGAGGCTGACGCCGTGGGCGGGCAGGGTGGCGGCCGCCTACGTCAAGTTCGGCGTGTACGAGCGGCCCACGCTCGGGATCGCGGTGGCGCTCCAGCTCGAGGACGGTGGCGACGGCGGGGCGCGGGTGGCCGACGCCCGGATCGCCATCGGATGTGTCAACCCGCGCCCCGCCCGCGTGCCCGGCGCCGAGGCCCGGTTGCGCGGCTGCGCGGTGGCGGAGCTGGAAGGCGCGAGCGGGGCGGTGGCCGAGCTGGCGGCGGCGAGCGCGGACCCGGCCGACGATCTCCACGGATCGGCCGACTACAAGCGCGAGATGGTGGCGGTGTTCACGCGGCGGGCGCTGGGGGCGGCCGCGGCCCGGTCGCGGGGCGCCCAGCCGGCGGCGCGCTACCCGTACGCGGTGGTCGCATGATCGACGGGGCCCCGGCCGGCGCGCAGATCCGGCTCACCGTCAACGGGCGACCGCACGACCTCGAAGTCGCGCCGCACGACCTGCTGCTCGACGTGCTGCGCGATCGGCTCGATCTCAAGGGCGCCAAGCGCTCGTGCGATACGCAGGTGTGCGGCGCCTGCACGGTCCTGGTCGATGGCCTCGCCGTCAGCGCCTGCACCTATCTCGCCATCGAGGCGGACGGCCGCGCCGTGCTCACGGTCGAGGGCCTGGCCGAGGGCGACCAGCTGCATCCGCTCCAGCGGGCGTTCGTCGAGCGCGGGGCCGTGCAATGCGGATTCTGCACGGCGGGGATGCTGCTGACGGCCAAGGCCCTGCTCGACGAGGCGCCGGCCCCCAGCCGGGAAGACGTCGTCCATCACCTGCGCGGCAGCCTCTGTCGTTGCACCGGCTATCGCAAGATCGTCGAGGCCATTCTGGCCGCCGCCGGCACCCCGGAGACGCCGTGAGCGACCGGCCGCTGCGCGTCGTGGGGCACGCCGTCACGCGGGTGGACGCGATCGAGAAGGTCACGGGGCGCGCCCGCTATGTCACCGACCTCGTCCTGTCCGGGATGGCCTACGCGAAGGTCCTGCGCTCGCCGTACCCGCACGCGCGCGTGCGCCGCGTGGACCTCACGCGCGCTCGCGCGCGGACGGGCGTCGTCGCGGCGCTGGCCGGCAGCGATCTGAGCTGGTGCGAGCCCTACTTCGGGCCGGCGTTCCGCGACCGCCCCGTGCTGGCCATCGACGTGGCGCGCTACGAGGGGGAGCCGGTGGCGGCGGTCGCCGCGGTGGACGAGCTGACCGCCGCCGAGGCCCTGGAGCAGATCGAGGTGGAGTACGACGCGCTGCCGGCCGCCCTCACGCTGGAGGAGGCCCTCCGACCCGGCACGCCACTGGTCCACACCGGGGAGCCGCTGGCCGGCCACTTCGCCGATCTGTCCAGCCTGAGACCCGAGCGCGGCACCAACATCTGCCATCGCTTCTCCTACGCCCGTGGCGATACCGCCGCGGCGCTGGCGGGTGCCCACCTGGTCCTGGAGGACACGTTCCACTTCCCGCGCGTGCAGCACTACGCCATGGAGCCGAACGCCGCCGTGGCCGCCTGGGACGAGACCGGAGCCCTGACCGTCTGGGCCGGTACCCAGAACCCCTACTCCGTGCGCGTGGAGCTGGCGAAGATGTTCGGCGTGCCGCTCTCGCGCATCCGCATCGTCGTCCCCCACCTGGGCGGCGGATTCGGCAGCAAGACCTACGCGAAGCTCGAGCCGCTGGCGGCCGCGCTGGCCCGCGCCGCCGGCCGTCCGGTGCGCCTGGCCGCCACGGCCGCGGAGGCGTTCCAGACGGTGCGCCGCTGCAGCGCCCGCGTCACCGTCCGCGTGGGGTTCGCCCGCGACGGCCGGCTGCTCGCCGTCGCGTGTCACGCCGACTACGACGTCGGCGCCTATGCCGACATCGGGCCGCGCGTCGTCCAGAAGGGCACCTACACGGCCACTGGCCCCTACCGCGTTCCCCACGTCGCGCTCGAAGCGCGGGCCGTCTACACCAACACCACGCCGGGCGGCGCGTTCAGGGGCTTCGGCGTTCCCCAGCTCGCCTGGGCCCTGGAATCGCTGCTCGACGTCGCCGCCGAGCGGCTCGATCGAGATCCGGTCGAGCTGCGTCGCCAGAACCTCCTGGCCCACGGCGAGGAGTTCGCGCCGGGGGACACGCCGATCGACGGCAAGCTGGAGGAGAGCCTGGGTCGCGCGGCGCAGGCCATCGGCTGGACGCAGGCCGCGGCGGCCGATCGCGGGCGGGGCGTGGCCGCCATGCTGAAGGCCTCCATCGCCCCCAGCGTGTCCGAAGCCATCGTGCGCCTGCACGCCGACGGCAGCGTCACCGTGCTGGCCAGCACCGTGGAGATGGGCCAGGGCGCGCGGACGGCGCTGGCGCAGATCGCCGCCGAGGTCCTGGCTGTGCCCATCGCCCGCGTCACCGTCGCGCCGCCCGACACGGCCATCACGCCCTACGATCAAACGACCAGCTCCAGCCGCTCGACGAACATGACGGGCCGCGCCGTGCAGGAGGCTGCGGCCGACGTGCGCGATCAGCTCCTGCGTATCGTCGCCGACCACCTGGCCGTGCCGGTTCGCGAGCTCGGACTGGATGAGAGCGCCGTCGTGGCCGGCAGCCGGCGCCTGGGGTATCCAGAGGTCCTGGCGCTCCGCTTCGGGATGACGGGCGGCGAGCTGATCGGGCGTGGCGTGGTGGCGCCCGGGCGGACCGGCGCCCCGCTCGGGGGCAGCACGCCGTTCTGGGAGATGGCCGTGGGGGCCGCGGAGGTCAGCCTCGACGAGGAGACGGGCGCGCTCACCGTCGAGCGCTATGTCTCGGTCGCCGACGTCGGGCGCGCCATCAACCCGCTGATCCTCGAGGGCCAGGACGAGGGGGCGGTCGCCCAGGGGCTCGGTCACACGCTGTTCGAGGAGATGGCGTACGGCGACGGCCACCTGCTCAACGGCACGCTGCTCGCCTACCGGGTGCCGCGGGCCGAGGACGTGCCGGCCCAGCTCGAGTGCGGCTTCGTGCAGAACGGCGACGGCAGCGGTCCCTTCGGGGCCAAAGGCGCGGGCGAGGGAAGCCTCATCCCCGTCGGTCCAGCCGTGTCGAACGCGCTGGCCCGGCTCGCCGGGATCCGGCTACGCGAGCTGCCGCTGCTGCCCGAACGGGTCTGGCGGGCCCTGCGGGCGCGGGGCCGGCGGCCGCCACCATGAGCGAGCGGCTCTTCGGCGCCAGCGTGCGGCGGCGCGAGGACGCGCGGCTCGTGACCGGCCACGGGCGCTACGTCGCGGACCTGACGTTGCCCGGGATGCTCCACGTGGCGGTTCACCGGAGCCCCCAGGCCCACGCCCGCGTCGTGAAGGTCGACGCTCAGCCGGCGCGAGGACAGCCGGGGGTGAAATCCGTCTTGCTCCCCGCGGACGTCGCCGCCCTGGGCCGCCTGCCCCTGCTCGTCCCACACGCGAGCCTGACGGCGCCGGTGTGCGCCGAGATCCTTCCCCAGGACGTCGTCTCCTACGCCGGCCAGCCGGTGGCTCTGGTCGTCGCCCAGAGCCCAGAGCAGGCCGAGGACGCGCTGGGGGCACTGCGGGTGGAGTACGCGACGCTGCCGGCCGTGGCCTCACTGGACGACGCGCTCCGGCCGGACGGGCCGCGCGTGCATCCCGGCGGCAACGTGGCGGCGTGCTTCACCCAGCGGGTCGGCGATCCGGCCGGCGCGCTGACGCGGGCCGACGTCGTCGTGAAGGAGCGCTTCCGCTTGCATCGCGGCGCCGGCATGGCGATGGAGACGCGGGCGATCGTCGCGCGGTGGGAGGCCGAGCTCCGCCAGCTCACGGTGTGGTCCACGACGCAGATGCCTCAGCTGCTGCGCCGGCTGGTGGCTCGCTTCCTCGGGCTGCCCGAGCATGCCGTGCGCGTCGTGACACAGGACATCGGCGGCGGCTTCGGTCCCAAGGGCATCGTCTATCCGGAGGACATCCTGGTGCCCTTCCTGGCCCGCGCGCTCGGCCAGCCCGTGCGCTTCGTGGAGAGCCGGCGCGAGCACTTGCTGGCCGTCACCCAGGAGCGGGATCAGTGGCACGAAGTCGAGCTCGCGCTCACCCGTGACGGGCAGATCGTGGCGCTGCGCGACACGTTCGTCCACGACTGCGGGGCCTTCGTGTCCTGGGGTATCATCGTCCCGCTCATCACCTCGGTGAGCGTGCCCGGGCCCTACCGCGTGCCCAACTACGAGGTGACCTTCACCGCGCTGTACACGAACCGGGTGCCTGTCACGCCGGTGCGGGGCGCCGGGCGTCCGCAGGCCGTCTTCGTGATGGAGCGCATGCTCGACCTCGCCGCCGAGCGCCTGGGGCTGGACCGTGTCGCCATGCGCGCGCGCAACCTGATCCAGCCAAGCGAGTTCCCCTACGACGTCGGCCTCGTCTCCCGCGACGGCGGCCCCCGGCGCTACGACAGCGGCAACTATCCCGAGTGCCTGCGGCGGCTCAGTGAGGCGGTGGGGTGGGAGGGGCTGGTGGCCGAGGGCCAGCGGGCGCGGGCCGACGGGCGGTGGCTCGGCGTCGGCCTGGCCCTCTTCGTCGAGGACACCGGGCTCGGGCCCTGGGAAGGCATCCGCGTCCGCGTCGATCCCGCGGGCCAGGTGTTCGTGTTCTCGGGGGCGTCGAGCCAGGGACAATCCCACGAGACCACGCTCGCGCAGATCGTGGCGGACGGGCTCTCCGTGCCGCTCGATCGCGTCACCGTCGTGCCGGGCGACACCGCCGGAATCCCCTACGGCGTCGGCACGTTCGCCAGCCGGATCGCCGTGCTGGCCAGCGCCTCGGCGGCCCAGGCCGCTGCCGAGGTGCGACGCAAGGCGCTGGCGGTGGCGGCCAGCCAGCTCGAGGCCGCGCCCGCCGACCTGGTGCTCGACGATGGACGGATCGGCGTACGCGGCGCGCCCGGACGCGGGCTCAGTCTGGCCGAGGTGGCCACGATCGCCTCGACGCCCCGCCCCGGCTACGCCATGCCCTCGGGGCAGGACCCGGGGCTGGAGGCCTCGGCCTACGCGCCGGTATCCCAGTCGACCTACTCGAGCGGCGCCCACGCCGCCGTGGTCGAGGTCGACGCGGAGACCGGCGCAGTCAGGATCCTGCGCTACGTCGCCGTCGACGACTGCGGCGTGGTCATCAATCCGATGATCGTCGAGGGCCAGGTGCACGGAGGCATCGCTCACGGCGTGGGCAATGCGCTGCTCGAGGAGGTCGTCTACGACGGGGCCGGCCAGCTCGCTACCGGCAGCCTGATGGACTACGCGCTACCGCGGGCCGACCAGGTGCCCCGGCTCGAAGTGCACCATGTCGTCACGCCGTCGCCGCTCAACCCGCTCGGCGTCAAGGGCGCGGGGGAAGGCGGCACGCTGCCGGCGCCGGCGGCCATCGCCAACGCGGTCGCAGATGCGCTCCGCCCGCTCGGGGTGGCCGTGACCGAGATTCCGCTCACAAGCCGGCAGATGTGGCAATGCCTGCGCGCGGCCAGGGCTCGCCGCCACGCTCCCAGCCCGTCTTGACCACGGGCCCAGGGAGTGGGCGCGACAGCCGATTGGGCTGTCGCCTCCCACGCCCCTCGGCCCGGAGGCATCGCGCTATTCGAGGTAACGGGTGTCCTGGAGGGGTCCCAGCCAGGAGTGGAGTTGACCAGGATAACGAACGGCTCGGCGCCCAGTTGCTCGAAGCTAACGGGATGGCACGGCCCGGATATTCCAGCCGGTGAATTATGCTCGGCCGTCAGGCCGTCAGAAGGTGGGTCGAGGCCGGTAGTACTTCTCACGGTCGATCGATTTGACCGTGACGGGCTGCAGCCCACCGTCCCGCAAGACCTCGAGCGGTACTTCGACGCCCGCCTCGCCGTGCGACCACAGGCGAACGTAGAAATCCGCCTGACCCTTGATGACTCGGCCCGCGAGGCGAACGATGACATCGCCCGGCCGGATGGCCGCCGCATCGGCGGGGCTCTCTGGGGAGACCCGGGTCACGATGACGTTGCCCTCGACCTCGCGGGTCTGAACGCCGAGCCACGGTCGCGGGCGCGCGCTGGACTTGCCGTGAGCCACCAGCTCTCCCAGCAACGGCTTGAGCAGGTCGATGGGCACGAACATGTTGCCAGGCAGCTGGCTGTCGGGGCCCATGGCGTCGTTCACCGACAACGAGCCGATGCCCAGCAGCGTGCCCTCCCGGCTGAGCAGGGCGGCGCCGCTCCAGTTGACCGTGGCCGGCGCGGTATAGATCGCCTCGTCGAGCAGGTACTCCCAGTAGCCCACGAACTGCCGGCGGGAGACGACCACCGCGGGAGCCACTCCGTCGAAGCCGACGATGAGCACCGGCTCGCGGGCGGCGATGCTCGACGACTGGCCGATCGTGATCGGCCTGATCGGTAGCGGCCGCAGCGATCGCAGGAGACCGAAGCCGGTCGCGCTGTCGTAGGCCACCACGGTCGCCGGGAACGACGTGCCGTCCGCCGTCGAGAGCTCCACCGACTCCGCTTCCAGGATCAAGTACCCGATGGTGAGCACCAGCCCCTGGGCGTCGAGCACCACGCCGGTGCCTTCCCGCACCGACCCCAGCGTCTTGTTGGAGCGGGCGTCGGCGACGGCCTTGCTGCGCAGCTTCACCACCGACAGCGCATCGACGGTCCGCTTCGGCTGCGGATGGGCCGCCGGAGGCGTGGGGTTCGGCTCGTTTTTCGCCGCGAGCGCGGCAGGCGCCCACAGCAGGATGGCGAGCAGGGAAGCGACCAGCGCGACAGCCATCACAGGAAGTGTACGCATTTTCCCGGCGCAACGGAGAGACAAAAACGGCCGTGGGGCAGACAGGCTAGCGGACCCAGAGCGGGCGGAAGCCGGTGGCCACGACGTCCGCGTAGGCGAGCGGCGCCGTGACCAGCCCCAGGGCGCGAGCGAAGGCGCTCATGGCGGCCACCGACGATTCCGAGATCGCGGGATCGTAGAACGGCAGGTCCCGCTCCACCAGAGCGGCGATCATGTCGGCCGCCGCCAGCGGGAACCGGCGCCGCCCGACCTCGGCCGCGCGCGCCGGATCGGCGCGGAGCGCCCGCTGGGCGGCCACGATCCCGCGCACCGCAGCCGCCACGCGCTCGGGATCGCGGGCGACGAGAGCGTCGGTGACGACGAGGGCGGCGAACGTGAAGTCGCGCGCCGACGGAGGACCGTCGCCACGGCGGACGTCGACGACGATGCGGCCCACGCCCTGGCGCACCGCCGTCTCGCTGCCCAGCGCGTTGGCCCAGAAGCCGTCGAGCAGCCCCTGGCGCAGCGCCTCGGCCGCCAGGACGCCGAAAGAGGCGCCGGGACGCTCGGCGCCGGGCACGCGGACGACCTGCACGCCGTCGCGCGCGGGATCGACGCCGGCCTCGGCCAGCAGGCGCACGAGCGCGGCCTCGGGCCCCGGGGCGGCGCCGATCCGCAGCCCCTTCACCGCGCCCACGTCGCCGCGCCGGACGGGAAGGTCGGCGCGCAGCACGAGCAGCCACGGCGTGCCCTGGGCGACCGCCACCGCCAGCTTCGCCCCCTTGAAGCCGGGAAACGCGCTGAGCGCCGTGTGCGCGCCGGTCACCACGAAATCGACCTCCCCGTCCCGCAGGGCCGCCATCGCCCGTGGGGCCGGCCCCACCAGCTCCACGCGGGCGTCGAGCCCTTCGGCGCGATAGAAGCCCAGCTCCTCGGCCGCCAGGGCGGGGAAATAGGAGTTGGTGACGAGATCGGGCACGGCGATGCGGGCGAGCGCGCTCATGGCGGGGCCAGGGCTCAGCGCGTCGCGCTCGACGACGGCGAGGCGATCGCCACCGTGGCGCGCCGCCCGCCCAGCGTGAAGCCGAGCAGGCCCAGCCCGAAACCCGCCAGATCGGTCCAGAGGCCGGGCTTGATCAGCAGGAGGCCGGCCACCACCAGCGTCGCGCGCGCCCAGCCGGCCAGCGGCCGCCACAGGAAGCCGTGAGTTCCCGCGGCCAGGCAGACGACGCCGATCGAGGCCGTCGCGAGGGCGCCAAGAATGGCCGCCCACGGGCCCTCGAGGAGCAGCTCGGGCGAATAGGCGAACATGTAGGGCACGACGAAGCCCACCAGGCCCACCTTGCAGGCCATGAGCCCGGTCCGGAAGGGGTCGCCGCCCGACAGGCTGGCCGCGGCGTAGGCGGCCAGCGCCACCGGCGGGGTGATGGCCGCGATGGTGGAGAAGTAGAAGGCGAAGAAATGCGCCGCCAGCTCGGCGTTGACCGTGTTGATGGGCTGCAGCGCCGTCGTCATGGCGGGGATCGTCAGCGAGGCCAGGATGATGTAGACGGCTGTCGGCGGCATGCCGCAGCCGAGCACCAGCCCGGCGATGGCGCCGAGCGTGAGCGCGGCCAGCGAGGTGAGGAACACGCTGGTGTCCACGGCCAGGGCAGAGGGCACCCCGAAGGCTTCGAAGACCGGGGCCGCGGCCGCCGCGTGCTCGGTGACCCTCAGGAGCACGGAGGAGAACTTCACGCCCACGCCGGTGAGGCCCACCACGCCGACGATGATGCCGGCGCACGCGCAGGCCGCGGCGACGGACAGCGTGTTGGCGGCCCCGGACTCGAGCGCGTCGTAGAGCTTCCCCAGCCCCATGCGCGTGGCCCGCCGCGGCAAGCCCAACGCCACGATGAGCAGGATCGACCAGAACGCCGACTTCATGGGGCTGTAGCCGATGACGAGCGCGCCGACGAGGACGACGAGGGGAACGATGACGTGCAGACGGCCCCGGAGCGCGCTACGCAGCGGAGGCAGCTGCTCGCGCGGTAGCCCGCGCAGGCCGCGCTTCACGGCCTCCAGGTCCACGAACAGGAACACGGCCAGATAGAAGAGGAAGGCCGGGATGGCGGCCGCGGCGATGATGCGCACGTAGGGTACGCCCATGAACTCGGCGATGATGAACGCGGCGGCGCCCATGATCGGCGGCGTGAACATGCCGCCGGTCGAGGCGCAGGCCTCGATGGCGCCGGCCTGCACCGACGTATAGCCGGTGCGCTTCATCAGCGGGATGGTGAACGTGCCCGTCGTCACCACGTTGGCCACCGGAGAGCCGGAGATCATCCCCATGAGCCCGCTGGAGACCACCGCGGTCTTGGCCGGGCCGCCACGGAACCGGCCGGCCACGGCGTGGGCCAGGTCGATGACCATCTGGCCGCCGCCCGACGTGGTGAGAAACGCCCCGAAGAGCACGAAGAGCAGGATGTAGGTGGCCGAGGCGGCGATGGGGATGCCGTAGATGCCCCCGGTGGTGATGTAGAGCTCCTCCACGATGCGCTCGATGCCGTATCCCTTGTGGGCGAGCCAGCCGGGCATCCACGGGCCCAGGCAGGCGTAGGCCAGGAACAGGAACGACACGGCCGGCAGCAGCGTCCCCAGCGACCGGCGCGCGCCCTCCAGCACCACCACGACCATGATCAGGCCCATGGCGATGTCGAGCGGCGACAGCGACTCGAGCAGGAACATGCGGTCCGGCCAGACCCAGAAGATGTAGCCGCCGGAGACGAGGGCGGTCCCGGCCCAGAGACCGTCGAGCCAGGTGCCGGGCTGACCGCGCCGGGCCCGCCGGGCGCGGTAGAGGAGGAAGATGGCCACGGACAGCAGCGTCCAGTGCACCGTCCGCAGCGTCATAGCCGAGACGCCACCGTAGCCGGCGGCGTAGAGGTGGAACAGCGAGGCGACCACCAGGATGATGGAGGCGGTCCGTCCCGCCCGGCTCCCGCGCGCTACCCGAGGCCCCTCGGCCGGCTCCGCCGGCTGGGGGCCGGCGGGGCCAGGTGTCGCCGGGTCCGTCACTTCAACAGGCCGGCTTCCTTGTAGTAGCGGAGGGCGCCGGGATGGAAGGGCAGGTCGGCCACCGCCTGCGCCGAGGCTTCCCGCGTCATGTCCTTGTGGGTGGGATGGATCTTCTTGAACTCGTCGAGGTGCTCCATCATCGCCTTGGTCGCGCGATACGCGAGGTCGTCGGGGACGTCCTTGTTCACGATCAGCACGTTCGGCGCGGCGATGGTGACGGTGTCGGCGGACTGGCCGTACGCCCGGCCTGGCACCACGTAGCGGATGTAGCCCGGATTCGCCCGGGCGATCTGCTGGGCCCGGTCGTCGGGCACGGCCAGCAAGCGCCACTGCGTCCCGGGGGTCGCCTCCAGGGACTTGAGCGCGGGCACGGGCACGGCGGCATACGAGAGGAACGCGTCGACGTTGCCGTCGACCAGCGCCTCCTTGCCCTGCTCGTAGGACATGAACGAGGCGGTCACGTCGGCCTGGCTGAAGCCGCAGGCCTTGAATGCGGCCAGCGCGGCGGGGATGCCGCCGCCGCCGGCGGGGCCGAGGGCCACCCGCTTGCCCTTGAGATCGCAGACGGTCTTCAGACCGGACTTCTCCAGCGCCGCGAACTGCATCACGCCGACCGTCCAGTTGGAGACCAGCACGCGGATGTTCGGCAGCTTTTCCTTGAACAGGCCCTGCCCCGCCAGGGCCATGGCCGTCAGGCGGGCCACCGAGGGCGCGAACTCGGCCTTGCCGTCGCTGACCAGCTTGTTGTTCTGCAGCCCCCCGCCGGACTGCTCCACCTTGGCCTCGACCCCGGGCACGTACTTGTTCAGGAACTCGGCCCAGCCGGCGCCGGTGATGTACCAGGAGCCGCCCGGGCGGGCGGAGGCGATGGTGATGAACTTCTTCTGCTGGGCAATCGCGACGCCGGCCCAACCACTTCCGACGACGGCCGCCACGGCCAGAGCGACGACCACGATCCGCATGCGTTTCATGCTCGACCTCCGTCTAGACGTTACGATGGCGGCCGACGCGTTCACCGGCCGGCGCCGCCTGCTCGAAATACGCGCTCGCCTCGGCTCCCGAGACGACGTCGGCGTACTTCATCGACAGATCGAACAGATGGAGCCGGTGGAGCGTCTCGGCGCGGTCGAAGACGCAGTCCTCGACCACGACGACGCGGTAGTTGTACGAGAACGCGTCGACAGCGGTGGCCCGGACGCAGCCGCTGGTCACGCAGCCGGTGACGACGACCGTGTCGATGCCGCGCGCGATCAGGTGCGCGGTGAGCGGCGTGCCGAAGAAGGCGCTGGGCTTGTCCTTGCGGAGTACCACCTCGTCGGGCAGCGGCGCCAGCTCCTTGACGATCTCGGTGCCGATGCGGACCGCGTCGTCGG
This sequence comes from Candidatus Methylomirabilota bacterium, assembly GCA_035709005.1. Classification (NCBI taxonomy): domain Bacteria; phylum Methylomirabilota (SeqCode); species Candidatus Methylomirabilota bacterium. The sequence goes on from DASTFB010000012.1 coordinate 38,538, forward strand.
TGACCTCGGTGGCCCGCGCGTTCTTCTGCCCCCAGGAGCCGACCCCGAGCGGGTCGAGCCGGTAGCCCTGGGTGGTGAAGAAGACCGGCACGGCACAGGCGCGGGCCCGGGCCAGCAGCTCGGCGATGCGGGGGATGACTTGCCAGGCGACCTCGCCGCAGCTGTTGCGGAAGCGCCGGATCGAGTCCAGGATCGGCTCCGGACGATCCCCGGCGAAGTTGTAGTTCACGTCGACGACGAGCAAGGCCGGCCGGGCCCCCCACCGGCCGCGCTGACCGTAGCCGGCTGCCCGAAAGACCTGAAGCTCGCGCTCGGGAATCAGACCGTCCCAGGGACGTGCCATGCCGCTTAGGTAGCTCGGCTGCGGTCCCAGATCAAGCACAAAGTCCACGGTTGGGGCTTGACGCCGCTGGAGCGCTGACGTATCGGTAGCAGCGCGCTAGGCAGGCCGTCGACGGCGGGGCAGAGCCCCCAAGGAGGTCGTCATGGTTCGTCTGCTGCTGGCCGGAGTCCTGATCCTCCTGCCCCTGGTGAGCGGCGCTGCCGCCCAGGAGCGGTATCCCACGCAGCCCATCACCATCGTGTCCCCGTACCCGCCCGGCGGCGCCGCCGACCTCACGGCCCGGCCGTTCGCGCCGGCCCTGGAGCGCGTGCTGAAGCAGCCCGTCGTCGTGCTCAACAAGGTCGGCGCCGGCGGGGCGGTGGGGACGCAGTGGGTGTCCCTGGCCAAGCCCGACGGCTACACCATCCTGCTCACGGTGTTCTCCATCTCCACGATCCCGGAGGCGGAGCGCGTCGCCGGCCGGACGCCGATCTTCACGCGGGATCAGTTCGTGCCCATCGCCCGCCTGAACGCGGACCCCACGCTCTTGATGGTGCCGGCCAACGCCCCCTGGAAGAGCATCAAGGACCTGGTAGAGGATGCCAAGAAGCGTCCCGACCAGATCCTGTACGCATCGGCCGGGCCCTACACCGTGTCGCACATGGCCATCGAAGTGTTCCAGCAGGCGGCGGGAATCCGCCTGCGCCACCTGCCCACGACGGGCGGCGGCCCGGCCATGACCGCGGTGCTGGGGGGACACGCCATGCTGTCGGCTCTCTCCACGGGAGCGGTGACACCCCAGGTCAAGGGCGGCAAGGTTCGGGTCCTGGCCAACTCGGGGGCCAGGCGGCTGGCCGCCTTCCCGGACACTCCGACGCTGAAGGAGCTCGGCTACGACGTGGAGGTCTATCTGTGGACCGGGCTCTTCGCGCCGAAGGGTGTGCCGGCCCACGTCCTCCAGACGCTCCGGGACGCGACGCGCCGGGCCGTGCAGGACAAGGAGTTCCAGGCCGCGTCGTTGAAGATGCAGATGCCGCCCGCCTACCAGGACACGGACGAGTTCAAGGCCTGGTGGGACAAGGACGCCGAGATGCTGGCCGCCGCCATCCGGCGGATGGGGAAGGCGAATGCCAAGTGACCCCAACGACCGATCGGCTGGCGGGGACGGTCCTGGCCGGGTTCGCCCTCTTCGTCCTCTGGGAGAGCCGTACCATTCCCTTCGGGACGATCCGGGCTCCAGGCCCCGGCACGGTGCCGGTCCTCCTCGCCCTGACCCTGCTCGTCTGTAGCGTCGCGGTCATCGCGGGCGGGGCGTCCGCGCGCCCCGTCCGCGTCCTGCAGTGGCCCGAGTGGCGCCACGCGGTGGCGATTCTGGCGACCTGCGCCTTCATGGCCCTGGCGCTGGAGCGGCTCGGGTACCGCCTGACGATGCTGATCGCGCTGCTGGGGCTGCTGGCGGTCGTGGAGCGGAAGGGGTGGGTGGTGGGCGCGGTGTTCGCCGTCACGTTCGCGCTGGGCACCTATTACGTCTTCCACACCTTCCTGCGCGTCCCCATGCCGCTGGGGCCGTTCGGCTTCTAAGCCGCCCCGGCCCGCCGATGCTCGAGACGCTGCAGAATCTCTCCGCCGGGTTCGCCACGGCGCTGTCGCCGTCCGTGCTGCTCTACGCGTTCGTGGGCTGCATCGTCGGCACGCTGGTGGGCCTCCTTCCCGGCGTGGGGCCGCTGGCCGGCATCAGTCTGCTCCTGCCCGTGAGCTTCGGACTCGACGCCACCACGGCCATCGTCCTGCTGGCCGGCATCTACTACGGCGCCATGTACGGCGGCTCGACGACCTCCATCTTGATGCGCGTGCCCGGCGAAGCGGCGTCCGTGATGACGTGCATCGACGGCTACGCCATGACCGAGAAGGGGCGGGCCGGGCCCGCGCTGGCCCTGGCCGCGTTCGGATCCTACGTCGCCGGAACCGTCAGCGTGGTGGCCCTGATGATCCTGGCCCCGCCCCTGGCGGAGTTCGCGCTGCGCTTCGGGCCGCCGGAGAATTTTGCCCTGCTGATCCTCGGCTTGCTGGTGCTGGCGTACATGAGCGGAGGATCGATGGCCAAGGCGCTGGCCATGGCGGCGCTCGGCCTGCTGCTGGGGATGGTCGGCATCGACACCATGACGGGCTTCTTCCGCTTCCACTACGGGATCGTCGAGCTGGGCGACGGGATCGGTGTCGTGCCGACCGCGGTCGGGCTCTTCGGAATCTCCGAGATCCTCTTCTCGGCCGGCAACACCACCCGGGCGCCCGTCCACCGGCCCCGCCTGCGCGAGCTGTTGCCGTCCCGGGAGGAATGGCGAGACGCTCGGGGACCGATCGTCCGGGGAACGCTCCTGGGATTCGTGATCGGGATCATCCCGGGACCGGGTCACGTCATCTCCTCCTTCGTGTCGTATGCGCTCGAGCGGCGTCTTTCCCGCCATCCGGAGCGGTTCGGCCACGGCGCCGTGGCGGGCGTGGCCGGGCCGGAAGCCGCGAACAACTCGGCCACGTCCGGCGCCTTCGTGCCCATGCTGGCCCTGGGGCTCCCGTCGGGCGCGGTGCCGGCCATCATGATGGCGGCCATGATGATCCACGGCATCTCGCCGGGGCCCCTGCTCATCCAGGAGCAGCCCCAGCTGTTCTGGGGATTCATCGCCAGCATGTACGTGGGCAACGTGGTGCTGCTCATCCTGAACCTGCCCTTCGTCGGGGTGTTCGTGAACATCCTGCGCATCCCGTACTCCTACCTCTACCCGTCGATCCTGGCCTTCGCCACGCTCGGGGTGTACGCGGTGAACAATAGCGTGGTGGACGTTTGGATCATGGCCGGCACCGGCCTGCTGGGCTACCTCTTGCGGAAGTTCGACTTCGAGCTCGCCCCGATCGTCCTGGGCCTGGTCCTGGCTCCCATGATCGAGCTGAGCTTCCGCCAGTCGCTGGCCATGTCCGGGGGCAGCTACCTGATCTTCGTGACTCGTCCCATCGCCGTCGTCATGTTGCTGGTCGGCCTGGCGCTGCTCCTGCTGAGCGTCCGCTCAGCGCTGAGCGGGGCGCTGGGCTGGCGCCCGGCCATCCGGCTGGAGGCGCCGACGGGCGGGGAAGGAGGAAGCAAGCCATGAGCGAATCCGAGCGCGATCCCGCCTGGGCCTGGGAGGAGCGTCGCTGGCGCGCCGGCGTAGACAAGGTCCGGGCCGGACGCTCGCTCCGGCCGGCCCGCTGGAAAGACGGCGCCCGCGTCTGCGTGGCGCTGTCCTTCGACTCCGACCACGAGACCTCCACGTTGCGCGAGGGCTCGGTCTCTCCGGGGCGGCTGTCCCAGGGCGAGTACGGCTCGCGCGTCGCCGTGCCCCGGATCCTGGCCTTGCTCCGCCGGCACAACCTGCGGGTCTCCTTCTTCGTCCCGGCCGTGGTGGCCATGCTCCATCCCGACGAGCAGCGCCGCGTGGTCGACGAGGGCCACGAGGTCGCCCTGCACGGCTGGATCCACGAGATGACCAGCCAGCTCACGCCGGCGGTGGAGCGCGATCTCATGCGGCGCGCGTTCGAGACGCTGGCCAAGATCGCCGGCCGGCCGCCGGTCGGCGTGCGCTGCCCGTCCTGGGACTTCAGCCCGGCCACGCTGGGGCTGATCCGGGAGCTGGGGCTGCTCTACGACTCGTCGCTCATGGCGGACGACGAGCCCTACGAGCTGCTGGAGAACGGCGAGCCCACCGGGATCGTGGAGCTGCCGGTGGAGTGGATCAAGGACGACGCGCCCTACTTCGGGATGCACCGCGCCTCGTCCCTGCGCCCGCACACGCCGCCCTCGGCGGTGCGGGAGATCTTCAAGGCCGAGTTCGACGGGGCGGTGGCCGAGGGCGGGCTCTTCCTGCTCACCATGCATCCGCACATCATCGGACACCGCTCGCGGATGGCCCTGCTGGTCGAGCTGATCGAGCACATGAAGGGCGTGGACGGCGTCTGGTTCGCCACCCACGAGGAGGTGGCCCGCTACTGCCTGGCCCAGGCCCCCGCCGGTCACTCCTCGTAGGTGCGGATCCGGGGCAGCTCGGGGAACAGTCGCATCCAGAGGGCCGCCACCAGCATGGTCCCCACGCCGCCGATCAGGACGGCCGGCACGGGGCCGAAGAGCTCGGCGGCCAGGCCCGACTCGAACTCGCCGAGCTGGTTGGAGGTGCCGGTGAACAGCGAGTGCACCGCGCTCACCCGCCCCCGCATCTCGTCGGGTGTGCGGATCTGCACCAGCGAGAAGCGGATGACGACGCTGACGACGTCGGAGGCGCCCAGCACGGCGAGCGCGACGAGCGACAGCGTCAGATTGGTGGAGAGGCCGAAGGCCACGGTGGCCGCCCCGAACGCCATGACCGCGCGGAACAGCGTCCGGCCCAGCCGTCGCTGGAGCGGGTGCTGGCCCAGGACGACCGACATGGCCAGCGCGCCCACGGCGGGCGCCGCGCGCAGCAATCCCAGGCCGCCGGGGCCCGTGCGCAGGATGTCGCGGGCGTAGATGGGCAGGAGCGCCGTGGCGCCCCCGAGCAGCACGGCGAACAGATCGAGCGACATCGTGCCCAGCAGCACCGGCCGGCTCCGGATGAAGGCGATCCCCGACAGGACCGCCTCGAGGGTGGCCGGCTCGCGGTCCCGCACGGCTCGCGCCACCCGGATGGCGGCGGCGCACCCCGCGGCCAGGACCACCAGGCCGGCGATGGTCAGATATGCCTCGACCGGTCGCAGACCGTAGAGCAGACCTCCCAGCGCCGGCCCCACGATGCGCGCCGTCTGGTTCGCGGAGACTGACCAGGCCACCGCGGGCGCGATGAGCGGTCGCGGCACCACGTCGGGCACCAACGCCGCCAGCGTGGGCATCTCGAAGACGCGGGCGGCCCCCACGACGGCCATGGTGGCCAGGATGCTCTCGCGGTCGAGCCAGTCCCCGGCCGTGCCCAGGGCCAGCGTGACGGAGCCTGCCGCCTTGACCACCTGGCTGAGGATCAGGATCCGGCGGCGATCGTACCGGTCGGCCGCGTGGCCGGCGACCAGCGTGAAGAGGAGCATCGGGACGAACTGGACGAGGCCGACCAGGCCCAGATCGAGCGCGCTGCCCGTCAGGTCATAGAGCTGCCAGCCTACCGCCACCGCCTGCACGTGGAAGGCGAGGGTGGACAGCACGCGCGCGGACCACAGGAACGCGAACGAGCGATGAGCGAAGACCGCGGGCATGCGCGCCCGATGGTAGTCGACCGACGTGACGGGCGCCAGCGTCCGGGCCGGGCCTGGTCTTTTCCGGCGCTCTGGCGTACCTTGCCGCCATCGGCTCGAGGCAACCGGTGAGGAGGCGCGGCCATGCTCTCACGCGACGACAACGAGCTGTTGACCCGAGTCCACCCCGGCACCGCGATGGGCGCGCTCATGCGCCGCTACTGGATTCCGGCCCTGCTGGCCGGGGAGGTGCCGCAGCCCGACTGTCCGCCCGTGCGGGTCAAGCTGCTGGGCGAAGACCTGGTGGCCTTTCGTGACACCGAGGGTCGGGTGGGTCTTCTCGGAGAGTACTGCCCCCATCGGCGCGCCTCGTTGTTCTTCGGCCGCAACGAGGAGTGCGGGCTGCGCTGCGTCTATCACGGCTGGAAGTTCGACGTCGGCGGCCGCTGCGTGGACATGATGAACGAGCCGGACGGCGCGAGCTTCAAGCAGAAGATCCGCACGACGGCGTATCCCACGGTGGAGGCGGGCGGCCTCATCTGGGCCTACCTCGGCCCCGCCGGCCTCGAGCCGCCCCGGCCCGACTTCGCCTGGACGCGGGCGCCGGCCACCCATCGCAACGCGTCGAAGGTCATCCAGGAGTGCAACTGGCTGCAGGCGCTGGAAGGCGGCATCGACACCTCGCACGCGCCGATCCTGCACCGGACGCTGGCCGCCGACTCCAGGCGTCCCGGCTTCAAGCCGACGCACCCGTTCGTGGCGAGCCGGGCCCCCGCCATCGTGGTCGATCTCACGGACTACGGCTACCAGTACGCCGGCATCCGGCCTCTCGACGAGGCCAGCGTGTACATCCGCACGTACCACTTCATCCTGCCGTTTCATCAGATCCGTCCCTCGCGGCTGGCGTCCGGCTCGGCGTCGGTCGCCGGCCACACGTGGGTGCCGATCGACGACGAGCACACCATGGTCTACAACTGGGAGTACAGCGTCACCGACGAGCCTCTCGGCGAGGAGGACCGTCTGGAGCGCCGCCTGGGCAACGGCCCCCTCGACGTGGACCAGAGCACCTTCCGCAGCCGGCGCAACCGGGACAACGACTACCTGCTGGACCGGCAGGTGCAGAAGACCGAGACCTTCACCGGGATCGAGGGCGTGAACACCCAGGACCGGGCCATCCAGGAAAGCATGGGGCCCATCGTCGACCGCAGCCAGGAGCACCTGGGGCCGGCGGACAAGGCGATCATTCAAGCGCGCCGGCTGCTCCTGCAGGCGGTGAAGACGGTCCGCGACGGAGGCATTCCCCTCGGCATCCAGCCCACCTACAGGGCGCTCCGCGCCGCGGAAGGCGTGGTGCCCCGTGACGCCGACTGGCGGACCGTCCTGGCGTCCGACGTGCCCGCGCGCGACATTCTGCAGACGGTGTGACCCCCCGGAACTAAGGGTGTTGCGGCCGGCGCCGCGATCTGGCAGGATCGGCGGCCCGGATCGCCCGGGGTGTCTATCGATCGATACATCTTGACGACGCCGCGCTGATCGGGAACCCTCGGGCGGTCACTATGCGGGGCTCGGGGAGCGGACATGACGATGCCGGGGGTCGACGATCGCGATACCGGAGGACGGCGGGGCACGGTGCTGGTCGTGGACGACGAGGAAGGGGTCCGCGCCTCGGTGCGGGCGATCCTCGAGGACACCTGCGACGTCCTGGAGGCCGAGCACGGCGGGGCCGCCCTCGAGCTGCTGAAGGCTCACGAGATCGACCTGGTCATGCTGGATCAGCGCATGCCGGGCGAGCCGGGCATCGAGCTGCTCCCGCGGGTCAAGGCCTTCGATCCCACCATCGTCGTCGTACTGGCCACCGCCGTCCGCGATGTCCGGACGGCCGTGGAGGCGATGCGGCTGGGCGCCTATGACTACCTGGTCAAGCCGTTCGACGTGGACGACATCATCCTGCTGGTGCGGCGAGCGCTGGAGAAACGGGCGCTGGAGCGCGAGGTGCTGTGCCTGCGCTCGGCCCTCACGCCGACGGGCATGGAGTCGGTGGGTTTCGAAGGGATGGTGGGTCGCCACCCGGACATGATCCGCATCTACCAGTTGATCACCCAGATCGCGGAGACGCCGGCCACGGTGCTGATCACCGGCGAGAGCGGGACGGGCAAGGAGCTGGTGGCGCGGGCGATCCATCGGCGCAGCTTGCGCCGGGACCAGCCGTTCGTGGCCCTCAACATGGCGGCGATTCCCGACACCCTGCTGGAATCGGAGCTCTTCGGCCACGAGAAGGGCGCGTTCACCGGAGCCCACGCCCGGAAGCTGGGGAAGTTCGAGCTGGCGCACGGTGGCACGGTGTTCCTGGACGAGATCGGCTCCCTGCGGTTCGATCTGCAGACGAAGCTGTTGCGGGTGCTCCAGGAGCGGGAAGTCGAGCGGGTGGGCGGTCTGCGGCCGGTGCCGGTCGACGTGCGGGTGCTGGCGGCCACGAACGTCAACCTGCGGCAGGCCGTGCGTGAGCGGACGTTCCGGGAGGATCTCTTCTACCGGCTCAACGTGGTGCCCGTCCACGTGCCGGCCTTGCGCGAGCGCCGAGAGGACATCGCGCTGCTCGTCGAGCACTTCGTGCGGAAGATCGCGCGGGAGTGCCGCCGGGAGATGCGGGGGGTATCGGCGGGAGCGCTCGACGTGCTCATACGCTACGACTGGCCGGGCAACGTCCGGGAGCTGGAAAACGTCATCCACCGGGCGGTGGTGCTGGCCCGCCAGCCCGTGCTGCAGCTGCAGGACATCCCGCTCGACGTCGCGCTGCCCGAGACGGGGGCGCGCCTGACCGAGGACACGGGGCTGCTGCTGCGCGAGGCCTGCGAGCAGTTCGAGCGGCAGTACGTCCTCAGAGTGCTGGAGCGGGTGGGGTGGAACGTGAGCCGGGCGGCGCGACTGCTGGGCGTCCATCGCAACACGGTCCTGGCCAAGCTCACGGCCTGGGGTATGAAGCGCCCGGGCCATCCCGAGGGCCGCAGCATGTCGCTGTGACATCAGCGGCCGATGACATGACGGGCTTTGCCACCAAGCGACTTCCAGCCGCACCCGACACCGTGGCCCCGGATGGCTCAGATGTGCGTCTGCTCCTGTCGTTGCCGCGAGGGGGATTCGCGCATTTCCGGCTCGCCCCCGGACAAACCTCCGTCCCCGTGGCCCACAACACGGTCGAGGAGATCTGGTTCTTCGTCGAAGGCCGGGGCCAGATGTGGCGGCGCGTGCGCGAGCAGGAAGAGATCGTCGAGGTCGAGGCGGGGGTGTGCGTGACGCTCCCGGTCGGCGCCCACTTCCAGTTCCGAGCCGTCGGCTCCGCGGCGCTGGCCGCCGTGGCCGTCACCATGCCGCCATGGCCGGGCCGGGGCGAAGCATACTTCGTCGAGGGACCGTGGACGCCGACGCTGCCCGCGGGACCGGCGTGACGCGGCGCATCGGCCGAAGGGGCGCCTGCAGAAAGAATGCGGTCTGGTGGGCGTTCTCGGCCTATCATCCTGCCCCGTGACGCCGTGGGCGGTCGCCGGAATCGTGCTGCTCGGACTCGGGCTCGAGCGCCTGGTCAACCTGGGGATGCTGGGAGGTGAGCTGAGCAGCTACCCGGTGCGCCTCTTGTTCGCGACGGCCGCGACGGTCACCGGGGGCTTGCTCATCGTCGTGGCCGGTCGCTTCAGCTCCCGATAAGCGGCGGGCACCGCCGCCGGAGCCGCTTCACCGGCGCTACTTGCGGTTGACGCACTTCACGAGGCGCCACCCGTTGAACATGTTCACCTTCGCCACCAGTTCCGGGGTGAGCCCCACTCGGGCCAGCAGCGGGCGCAACGGAAGATTCGACTTCCAGCCCAGCCGCGTGCAGAGAGGCGCGACCAGGTCCTCGCATCGCCCCACCATCCGGCGCTCGCTGCGGAAGTGGTTCAGGATGACGATGCTGCCGAAGGGCCGTACGACGCGGCGGATCTCCTGCAGCACGGCGACCGGATCCGGCACCGCCGAGATGGTGTAGGTCGCCACGGCTTTGTCGAACTCGTCATCGGCGAAGTCCATGGCCGTCGCGTCCATGACCTTCAGCGTGACATTCGGCATGGTGAGCGTCTGCACCCGCTCGACGGCCTTGTCCAGCATCTCCTGAGAGATGTCGATGCCGGTGAGGCGCACCGATGGCGGATAGAGGGGCAGGTTCAGGCCGGTGCCGATGCCGACCTCCAGCACGCGATCGTTGGCGCGCAGGCTGAGCTGCTTGAGTGCCGTCGATCGGCCGGGAGCGAAAATCCAGTCGAAGACGAAGTCGTACACGGGCGCGTACAGCTCGTACGCCCGCTGGACCTGCTTCTTCTGCAGCACGACATCCACTGAGGTTCCCTCCGGCACTGTGCGCGTCACACCGGTCCTTCCGAACACGCGCAAGCCGAACAAAGCGCAACCGGGTCAGCATGTTACCCGCCGTCACTCGGATTGCCAAGCGGATTTTGTCGGCGGCGCGGTGACCTTAGAGCAGGAAGCGTATGAGCAGCGTGGCGAGACCGAGGAAGGAAAAGAATCCAAACACGTCGGTGAACGTCGTGATGATCACGCTGGACGCGATGGCCGGGTCGACCCGGAACAGCGTGAGGGCCAGCGGCACCAGCGTGCCCACCACGGCGGCGATCAGCATGTTGAGCAGCAGGGCCACGCCGAGAATGACGGCCAGCAGGAGCTGGCCCTTCCACGCGTAGGCGATGGCCGCGATGACGAGGCCGTTCACGGCGCCGGTGGTCAGGCCGAGCCACAGCTCCTTGCGGAGCACCCGGCGGACTCCGCTGCGGGTGAGCTCGCCCAGCGCGATCCCGCGAATCACCACGGTCGCCGTCTGCGTGGTCCCGATGCCGCCCATGGAGGCCACGATGGGCATGAAGACCGCGAGGGTGGCCATCGCCTGGATCGTGGATTCGAAGAGTCCGATGACCGACGCGGCCACCACCGCGGTGCCCAGGTTGATGAGCCGCCAGACGAGCCGCCGGGGCAGGACGGCCTGGGGCGGATCGAGCACCGTCTCGTCGCCGCCGGCCCCGCCCAGCCGCTGGATGTCCTCGGTGGCCTCCTCGTGGATGACGTCGATCACGTCGTCGACGCTGATGGTGCCGAGCAGCCGGCGATTGGCGTCGACCACCGGGATCTGCACGAGATCGTAGCGCTGGACGCGGCGAGCCACCTCCTCCTGGTCGGTGTCCACGGTGACGCTCTCCACGTCCTCGTTGCGAATGGCGTGGACCGGCGTGGCCGGATCCGCGGTGAGCAGCCGATGCAAGGGGACCATCCCCACCAGGTGCTCGTGCTCGTCGACCACGTACACGTAGAACGCGTCGTCGCCCGTCCGCGACTTTCGGATGTGCTCGATGGCCTGCCCCACGGTGGCCCGCTCCGACACGGCGACGAAGTTCGGGGACATGAGGCGGCCGGCCGACCCGTCGCGGTACTCGAGGAGCTCCTGGACCTCCTCGGATTTCTCCTCCTCCATGAGATCGAGGAGCTTCTCGGCCTCGGCCTTGGGAAGCTCCTCCACGACCTCCACGACGTGGTCGGCCGGCATGTGCTCGAGGATGCGGGTCACTTCGGTCTCGTCGAGCGCGCGCAGGAGCTCGCGCGTCGTGGGGTCGTCGAGCTCGGAGAGCACGGCGCCGGCGTCGTCGGGGGCGAGGAGTCGGAACACGCGCACCTGGTCGGCCGCGGGCAGCTCGCGGACCACGGCGGCCAGGTCGGCGGCGTGCGCCTCCTCCAGCACCGTGGCCAGCCGCCCTTCGCGTCCCGCCTCGAGCAACTCCTTGACCGCTTCGGTGAGGCGCTCCATCTCGCTCATGACACTTCAGTATGGCGCCGGAGCAGCCCTACAACAACGATGCCTTCAATCTTCGGTAGGCGGGGCTCGCCTGGATCCGACGCCGAAGCGCCGCATCCAGTCGCTGGGGTCGGGTCGTGGCGGCGGGCCGGAGCAGGCGGTCCAGGGTGGGCCGGTCCATCAGGTTGCGCGCGGCGACGACGGCGCGCAGCGGACGACGCGAGGTCAGGGCCTCTTTCACGAGCTCGGCGGTGACCTCGTAGCCCAGGTAGGGCGACAGCGCGGTGGCCTCGACGAGGCTGTCGGCCAGCAGCGCGGCGGCCCGGGCCCGGTTCACGACGATCCCCTCCACGCACCGGGTCCTCAGCAGGCGGACCGCTCGCGTCGCCAGCTCGGCGGCCTGGCCCAGATTGTGGGCGGCGAGGGGGGTCATGACGTTCAGCTCCAGCTCACCCCGGACGGCGGCCAGGGCCACCGCCTGATCGTGGGCCCAAACCTGGAAGCACGCCATCTCCACCGCCTCCACCACCGAGGGGTTCACCTTGCCCGGCATGATGGACGACCCCGGCTCCACCTCGGGAAGGCGGATCTCGGCGAGGCCCGTGTGAGGGCCGGACGCCATCAGGCGCAGGTCGAAGCCGATCTTGGCCAGGTCGATGGCCAGCCCGCGCAGTGCCGCCGAGCAGGCGGCCAGCGGCCGCAAGCTCCACGTCGTGACCACCGGGCTCGGGGCCGGCCTCAAACGCTGGCCGGTCAACCGGGAGAGCTCGCGGACCACGGTCGCTCGAAACCGGGGATGCGCGGTGAGTCCGGTGCCCACGGCGGTCCCGCCCAGGCCGATGACCCGGAGCTCGGCGGCGGTGATCGTCAGGGCTCGCGTGGCCGAGCGCATCGCCTCGGCGTACCCGCCGAAGACCTGGCCGAAGGTGATGGGCACGGCGTCTTGCAGGTGGGTGCGCCCGGGCTTGACGACCGCTCGCTCGCGGACGGCCAGCCGCTGGAAGGCCCGGGCGAGGCTGTCGAGCTCCCGGGACAGGGGGCCGAGCAGCTCGAGCACCATGAGGCGGATCGCGGTCGGCGTGACGTCGTTCGAGGACTGGCCGAGATTGACGTGGTTGTTGGGATGGATCGGGAGGTATCGGCCGCGCCGGCCCCCGAGCCGCTCGTTGGCGAGGTTGGCGATGACCTCGTTGACGTTCATGTGCGTGGGGGTTCCCGCCCCGGCCTGCAGGCTGTCCAGCACCGCCGTGTCGGGGACCCTTCCGGCGATGATCTGGTCGGCGGCCCATACGATGGCCCGCGCCCACGACTGCGGGAGCAGCCCCAGGCTGGCATTGGCCCGCGCGGCTGCCTTCTTGATGACGGCGTAGGCTCTGATGAGGGCGGGATGCGGGGGGCGGCCGGTGAGCGTGAAGGTCTCCCGCGCCCGCTGCGTGAAGATGCCGTAGAGCGCGCGGCTGGGGACCGCCCGAACGCCGAGGCTGTCACGCTCTCGGCGCATCCGTCCTATCGACTAGGCGGCGAGGTCGCGGGCTTGATAGCGGTGACGGTCTCCGTTCTGGACCAGCCGGGGCCGCTTGCCGAAACGACCGAAGTACCAGGCCTCGTAGCACTCCCGGTGATAGGTGCCGGTCGGCGTGCTCACCTGGGGGGCATATCGCGCAACCAGCATGAAGCAGCGTCCGCATGGCGGCGCGCCTTTCATGTCGACGTCGACGACGTGATCCTTCATGGCCTCGCCCATCCTTTCCTGCTCGACTCGATGTGATGGGCAGACGCCAACGCAAGCGCGATGCCAGAACCGGAACGCCGGATTTCAGGAATTTCCAGGCCGGCTTTCCGGGTGTGATGGCCTCAGTGTGTAACAGCTACCAGTGGCCGACGCAAGCGGCGGTAACCCTTACATCCGGTCGTCGGGCAGGCCCTCGCGTTCCACCGCGGGCCGGGCAACCCGGGCCAGCTCGCTGAGCAACCGGCCAGCCCAGCGATAGATGTTCTGCTCGTGGACCTGAGCGCGCAGGCGGGCCATGCGCGCCTTGCGCTCGCTCTCCGGCATCTCGAGCGCGCGGCGGATGGCGGCGGCCGTGTCCTCGATGTCGTAGGGGTTCACCAGGAGCGCGTCGACCAGCTCCCGGGAGGCGCCGGTGAACCGGCTGAGGATCAGCACCCCATCGTCGTCGTCCCGAGCGGCGACGTACTCCTTGGCGACGAGATTCATCCCGTCGTGCAGCGCGGTCACCATGCAGAAGTCGGCCGCCCGGTAGAAGGCCCGGATCTCCCGATGGTCGTGATGCCGCTCACGGTAGACGATGGGGCGCCAGCCCCGCTCGCCGATCTCATCGTTGATGGCCCGCACGATGGCGCGGGTCTCTTCCTGCAGGGCGTGGTAGCGCGCGATCCGCGTCCGGCTCGGGGAGGCGATCTGCACGAACACCAGCCGCCGGCGGTACTCCGGCCACCGCTCGAAGAAGCGCCGCACGGCCCTGAGACGCTCGGGCAATCCCTTCGTGTAATCGATGCGGTCCACCCCCACGCCCAGGAACTCGGCGGACACCCCCAGCTCGGCCATGACCGCAGGCCGGGGAATGGGCAGCCCCTCGTGGGGGCTGTCGGTGGCCACGCTGATCGGGAAGGGCAGCACGTGAGTCGTGTGCTGGCCGCGCACGACCGTGAAGTGATCCCATTCCACGCGGCCCTCGATGGCTCGCTCGACGGTCTCCAGGAAGTTGTTGCAGTGGAACTGGGTGTGGAAGCCGATCAAGTCGGCACCCAACATCCCCAGGAGGATCTCCTCCTGCCACGGACAGATCCCGAACGCCTCGACGTTGGGCCAGGGAATGTGCCAGAACAGCGCGACACGGGCGTCCGGGCGCTCGCGCTTGATCATCAAGGGCAGCGCGGCGAAGTGGTAGTCCTGGACGAGAACCGTGGGTGCCTCGGTCTTCTCCATCTCTTCGAGCAGCGTGTCCGCGAACTTCTGGTTGACGGCGCGGTAGTGCTCCCAGTCGTCGGCCCGGAACCGCGGGCGCTCGTGCACGATGTGGCAGAGCGGCCACAGCCCCTCGTTGGCGAAGCCGTAGTAGTACCCGGCTTCTTCCTCGGGGGTGAGCCAGACTCGCCGCAGCGTGTATGTGGGGTCGTCGAAGGGGAGGCCGATGCGCTGCCCGACGGCCCGGTCGGCATCGCCGCTGCCGTGGGCGACCCAGACACCTCCGCACGCGAGCATGATCGGCTCCAGGGCCGAGACCAAACCACTGGCCGGCTGCAGCTGCCGCACCGTCTTGCCGTCGATGATATGGGTGACCGGCTCGCGGTTGGACACCACGAAGATCGGGTGCCCCCCGAAGCGCATCTGGACGAACTGCTTCAGGCGCTCCTCCGTCCATACCGTCTCGCCGAGGAGTCTCAGCCGGGCTTCTTGCTCGGCCGCCGAGCGGGCCCGGGACAGCGAGCGAGCCAGGCCGGTGACCTCGCCGGCCAGATGGCCGAACAGGCTGGCGTCGGCATCGGGCGGCGGCACGACCGGTTGCCCGGCTTTCAGTTGCTTCGTCCACTCGGCGATCCGTGCGATGGGGCGGGTCACCGTCCACCGGACGAGCAGCCAGGTGATGCCCGTCAAGAGGAGGACGAGCACCCCCAGGCGGACGGCCGAGCGTCGCCAGAGGCTCCATTCCTGCGTCTCGAGGACGGCGGCGTCGAGGAGGACGGCGACAGCGCCCACGACCTGGTCGTCGCGCTCCAGCGGCACCGCCCACACCAGCCGGGACAGGCCCCCCACGCTGCGGAAGTCGCGCGTGCTCCCCCGCGAGCGCATGGCGTCGGAGATGATGGGCGACAGCGGGGGCAGATGCGGCTTGACCTCGGACGTGGCGTCGATGACGCTGCCGAACTGGTCGTAGATGGCAATGGCCCGGTCCGGTCGGCCGAACCGCTTGAGGATGCGGTCGTAGCCGCCCCGAGCCTGCCGGGCGACCAGCGGCTCGGCGGCCTCTCGGACGGCGTCGGCGGCGAGGGCGGCGCGGCGGCCCAGATCCTGGACCAGACGCTTGCGCTCCTGGCGCACCTCCAGATAGGTGAAGAGCACGGTCACGATGAGCGTGACCAGGCCGATAGCGCCGAGCAGTCGCAGGAGAAACCGCATGCTCAGATCCGACGGCTCCGGAGTGTCCTCATCGCGTCACGCACCGAACTTGGCGAGCCTCAGCGCGTTGGCCATGATCAGGGGCATGAGGTGCTGCGCAGCCAGCACCCCCAGGCTGCCTGCCGCGCAGGCGCGCTCCGAGAAGGCACCGACGGGGTCGGCCCCGCAGTAGCGGCTCCACAGCACCACGGGCACGGGTTGCCAGCCGTGACCGGCCAGGACGGCGGGGCTGGCATGGTCGCCGGTGACGGTCAACACGTCGGGCCCCAGCCGCTCGATCTCAGGCAGGTAGCCGTCCAGCCGCTCCAGCGCCGCGACCTTGGCCGTGAAATCTCCGTCCTCACCCGCCTTGTCGGTGTCCTTGTAATGCAGGAAGACGAAATCGTACGTCTCCCAGTGCTGGCGCAGGGTCTCCACCTCATCGGCGAACGTGGCCCCCGTCTTCAGCACCTCCATGCCGACCAGCCTGGCCAGCCCCCGGTACATCGGGTACGCGGCGATCGCGGCCGCTCGGAGCCGGAACACGTCGGGAAACCGCGGGAGGTCGGGCCGCCGATCGAAGCCCCGGAGCAGGACCATGTTGGCGGGGGCGGCATCGCTCAGCAGGCGGCGGGCCTGCTCCACGAATGCGTTGACCAGCCCGGCCGTCCGCTCCGCCGCGGGATCCAGGGCGCGCGCGGGCAGCGGCGGTTTGCCCAGCGCCTGAGGGTCGGTCTCGCTCAGGCTGCCGCTCAGGCCGACGCCCCGGAGCACCAGGACGAATCGATGCTCCTTCACGGGCTCGACGAACAACTCGACCCCTGGCAGCTGGATGGCCCTCAGGCGCTCGGTGAGCCGGGTGCAGACCTCGGTGGAGATGCGACCGGCCCGTCGATCGGTGATCAGCCCGTCGGCGTCGACGGTGCAGAAGTTGCCGCGGGCGGCGACATCCCCGGGCCTGAGGTCGAACTCGATCCCCAGCGCTTCGAGCACACCTCGGCCCACCCGGTAGGCGAGCGGGTCATATCCGAACAACCCCAGATGACCCGGCCCGCTGCCCGGCGTGATCCCGGGCGCCACGTGGCGGATCAGGCCGCAGGCCCCGCGCCCGGCCAGCGCCGTCAGGTTCGGAATCCGCGCCGTCTCCAGCTCCGATCGCCCCGTATCGGGATGGGGAAGCCCGCCCAGCCCGTCGAGGGAAAGGAGCAGGATCTTCGTATCGCCTGGGATGACCAGGTCGTTGAGCAGGTCCAGCACCTGCCCAGTGTACCGCGAGAAGGCCGCGCCGGGCATGGTGGGGGGGAGGGAGTGGGTGGGGGTGGCGAGACCACGCCGTTGGAGTCCATCTGACCGGTGGCGGCTGGGCTCCATCTCACCGGCGGCGGCCGTCCGTCCGACGATGGGAAACGGCTCTCGCCACCCCGGCTGGCTAGGCGTCTTTGACGGGGTTCTCGAGGGTGCCCAGGCCGGTGATCTCCAGCTTGCAGACGTCGCCCGGCTGCAGGAAGACCGGCGGCTTGCGGGCGAAGCCCACTCCGGGAGGCGTGCCGGTAGCGATCAGGTCGCCGGGGCCGAGCGTCATGATGCCCGAGAGATAGCTGACCAGATAGCGCACGTCGAAGATGAACGTCTTGGTGTTGCCGTTCTGCATCAGGTTGCCGTTCACCCACAGCTTGAGGTCGAGCACGTGGGGATCGGCGATCTCGCTACGGTCGGCGATGTAGGGGCCGACGGGGGCGAAGGTGTCGGCGATCTTTCCCGCCGCCCACTGGCTGGTGATGAACTGAAAGTCGCGCGCGCTCACGTCGTTGATGTTGGTGTAGCCCCAGACGTAGTCCAGCGCGCGCTCTCGCGGCACATGCCGCGCCGTCCGCCCGATGACGACGCCCAGCTCCACCTCCCAGTCGAGCTGCTTCGACCCGCGCGGACGAAGGATCGGCTCGCCGGGGTCCAGGAGCGTGTTGTTCCACTTGGGGAAGATGGGCGGCTCCTTGGGAATCGGCTGGCCGGCCTCCTCGGCGTGATCCCGATAGTTCAGCCCGATGCAGATGAACTTGCCGGGGTCGGCGATCGGGGCGTGCAGGCGGGCCTCGCGTCGGGACACGGTGACCCGTTCGGTGATGGACGCCACCGCGTCCTGCGAGGCCGCTCCGCCTTCGAGGAAGGCGCGCGTGCTCGCGGGGACGAGGGCCGCGGCGATCTCCTGACTACGTCCGACCCCCTTCTTGGCCAGGGTGGCCGCCACGCTCGACTGGAGGTCGACGATGCGGTCGTTTTCGAGCGCGCCGATGCGCGGGGACTGCCCGTTGACGGAGAAGCGGACCAGCTTCATCTAAGTGCCCTCCGGGAAAGGATGTAGGGGGATTATATAGCCGCTCCACGATTTCCGTGGGTGGGCGGCCGGTCGGGCGGGGATAATGGTTGGCGTCGGAGACCCGAGACAAGGGGGGCGCAGGATGAGGCTTCGCGTGGTGGCCGCGTGCGTGGCGGTCGCGCTGTCCGTGACGGTGCCGCTCCAGCCTCTGCTGGCGCAAGCTCAGCAGACGTCGTCCAGGGCCGTCAAACGGAATACGGATGGGTACGACGTGGGCGCGGCCATCATGACGGTGGTGGGCGCTCCGCTCAAGGGTGCCGTCTGCCTGCTCGGCGGCGTGGCCGGGGGCACGCTCTTCCTCGTCACGTTCGGCAGTGCGGACCGCGCGTCGGCGGCCGTGGTGCGGGAGGGCTGTGACCAGCGTTGGGTCGTTCGCGGGGACGATATCCGGCCCGATCCGTATCAGCCCTCCCGGGCGCTGCTGCTGGATCCCGACCCGCAGGCCGGGCAGAGGTAGATACTCGACCTCCTTTCCGGCGCGGCTGGCTGGTCCTGGCCGCGCTCTTCGCCGCCCTGCTCGTCGCCTTCGCCGTCGGCATCTGGGGCACGATCCTGCGTCCGGCCGCGTACGAAGTGCGCGGCGAGCTCGTCGCCCGGCCGTCCGCCGGACTGATCCTGGTCCGGCACGATCCCATCCCCGCGCTGGGCATGGAAGCCATGGAGCTGATGGCCATCGACGCCGACCCGGCGCTCCTTGACACCAGCGGCGCTCGCGTGGGCGACCGCGTGCGCCTGGCCGTCCGGCCCGTCGATGATCGGCTGATCCTCATCCGGATCGAGCGGCTGCCAGATTAGTGTGTGACAGGCGCAATCGAGCCTCTGGCTCGATTGACCCCCGAAAATGGGGGGAATGGGGGGCCAT
>DASTFB010000013.1 GCA_035709005.1 Candidatus Methylomirabilota bacterium
CCTCATGGAGGTCGGACCCACGCTCGATCCCGAGCGGCCGCACTATCTCATGGGCGTCGGCACACCTTACGATCTCGTACGAGCCATCGGCGCGGGCATCGACATGTTCGACTGCGTCCTGCCCACGCGCAACGCGCGCAACGGCCAGGCCTTCACCGCGGACGGGCCGGTCACCATCAAGCAGGCCCGGCACGCTCGCGACCCGGCCCCGCTGCAGGCCGACTGTCCCTGCTACGCGTGCCGGCGGTTCTCACGGGCGTACCTGCGCCACCTCTTCGTGTCGAAGGAGCTCCTCGCGTACCGGCTGCTCACGTTGCACAACCTGCAATTCTTCCTGGCGCTGATGGCGGACATGCGCGCGGCGATCGCGGAAGGAGTGTTCGAGCCATTCCGGACTCGGTTTTTCGCGCGTTATGCAGTATCATCCCCTGGTATTTTGCGCCACGATACGGAACGTCCGGAGGTCTGAGTCCCCATGAACGTCACGCTCTTCGCCGACGTCGCCCACGCGGCCTCGGCGCCCCCCGGTGGGGGAGCCGGGCCGGCCGCCTTCGTGCAGCCGCTCATCCTCTTCGGCGTGATGTTCGCGATCTTCTACTTCCTGATGATCCGTCCCCAGCAGCGCCAGCGGCAGGACCGCGAGCGGATGCTGGCCGCGCTCAAGCGCGGCGACAAGGTGGTGACCACGAGCGGTCTCTACGGCACCATCACCGGCATCAACGAGCACTCGGTCACCCTGCGTGTCGCCGACCAGGTCAAGCTGGAATTCGAGCGCTCCGCCATCGGGCGCATTGTGGAGGGACAGGGCGACAAGGATGCCTAGGTATTTCTGGGTGCGCGTGGTCATCGTCCTCGCCGTCGTCCTCGCCTCCGTCTGGTACCTGTACCCGCTGCAGCGGACGATCAACCTCGGGCTCGACCTGCAGGGCGGCATCCACCTGGTGCTCGGCGTCGAGCTCGACAAGCACCTCGCCGGCCAGGTGGAGCGGGCGGCCGAGGACTTCAAGATCGCCCTGGACCGGAAGGGCATCGCCACCCGGCGCGTCGTCTCCGACGGCGCGGCCCGCTTCGTGGTCGAGCTCGCGTCGCCGCAGGTGTGGACGGATGCGCTCACCGTGGCGCGCGAGTTCACCGGCTTCGCGCCCGTGGACCAGGACCAGGCGGCGGGTCGCTTCGTCATGGCCATCGACGAGCGTCACACCGCGCAGGTGCGGGAGGACGCGGTCGCCCAGGCCGTGGAGCGGCTGCGCAACCGCATCGACGCCTTCGGCGTGGCCGAGCCGACCATCACGCGGCAGGGGGCCGACCGCATCCTGATCCAGCTCCCCGGCGTCCAGGACGTCGAGCGGGCGAAGGCGCTCATCGGCCAGACGGGCCTCCTCGAATTCAAGCTGGTCGACCGCTTCCTCGAGCCCGACGTCCGGGTCGAGGAGCTCCAGCGGCAGCTGCCGCCCGATCGCGAGGTGCTCTTCCGGCGGCTGGTCGATCCCGAGACACGGGCGGAACGCCGCGTGCCCTACGTCGTCGTCCACCGCCGCGCGCTGCTCACGGGCGCCGGCCTCACCGCGGCGGCGGTCAGCGCCGATCCGAACGCCCCGGGCAACTGGCAGGTGAACATCACCTTCAACCCGGCCGGCGCCCAGCGCTTCGCGGAGATCACCGAGCAGAACGTCGGCCGGCACCTGGCCATCGTCCTGGACGGTGTCGTCAACTCGGCGCCGCGCATCAACGAGCGCATCCCCGGCGGCCAGGCCGTGATCACGGGGCAGTTCACGATCGAGGAGGCGCGCAATCTGCGCATCGTGCTCGGCGAGGGCGCCCTGCCCGCCTCGGTGGCCATCCTCGAGGAGCGGACGGTGGGCCCCTCCCTCGGCGCGGACTCCATCCGGCAGGGGATGGTCGCGATCATCGGCTCGGCCCTGCTCGTCTTCATCTTCATGCTCGTCTACTACCGGCTGTCCGGGCTGGTGGCGGACATCGCCCTGGCTCTCAACCTCCTCATGCTGCTCGCGGCGATGGCGGCGTTCGGCGCGACGTTGACCTTGCCCGGGATCGCCGGCATCGCGCTCACCATCGGCATGGCGGTCGACACCAACATCCTGATCTTCGAGCGCATCCGCGAGGAGCTGCGGGCGGGCAAGACGGTGCGGGCGGCGGTCGACGCCGGATTCGCGCGGGCGTTCCGGGCCATCATCTACACGCACGTGACCGTCCTCGTCACCGCGGCGATCCTGTACAACTTCGGCACGGGCCCGGTGCGCGGCTTCGCCGTGACGCTCTTCGTCGGCCTCATGGCCAGCCTGTTCACGGCGGTCTTCTTCACCCGCCTGCTCTTCGACGTCTTCTACATGGGCCGGCGACGGCTGCAGACGATCTCGATATGATCCAGCTGTTCGCGACTCCCAACTACAACTTCATCGGGCGGCGCCGGTGGGCCTACCTGGCCTCCGCGCTCTTCATCCTCGTCGGGCTGGTCTCGCTCGTCAGCAAGGGAGGCCTCCGGTACGACATCGATTTCGCCGGGGGCACGCTCGTCCAGGTGCGCTTCGAGCAAGCGCCCCGGGTGGCCGACATTCGCCGGAGCCTGGCCGGCATCGGTCTGGAGACCGCGATCATCCAGGAGTTCGGCGATCCCCGTGAGTTCATCGTGCGTCTCCCCCTCGGGGACAAGGACTCGACCGCGGTCGCGCGGCAGATCCAGCAGGCGCTCGGCGGCGCGGGCACGCTCGGTGCCTTCGAGATCCGCCGCGTCGAGTTCGTCGGTCCGCAGGTGGGGCGCGATCTGCAGCTGCAGGCCATCTACGCGGTGATCGCGGCCGCGGCGGGGATGCTGCTCTACATCGCCCTGCGCTTCGACCTGAAGGGCGGGGTGGCCGCCATCGTCGCCGTGGCCCACGACGTGCTGGTGTCGGTGGGCGCGCTCTCGCTGACCGACCGCGAGTTCTCGCTGCCCGTGCTGGCCGCCATCCTGACCATCATCGGCTATTCCGTGAACGACACCATCGTGGCCTACGATCGCTTGCGTGAGAACCGGGCGCGGCTGGGCGTCCGCGGGCGCCCCTTCGCGGAACAGATCAACACCGCCATCAACCAGACGCTGTCCCGGACGGTGCTCACCGCTCTCACCACGTTCTTCGCGACGCTGCTCCTCCTGGTCTTCGGCGGGAAAGTCCTGGAGGATTTCGCCTTCGCGCTCGTGGTCGGCGTCGTGACCGGCACCTACTCGACCGTCTACATCGCGGGCGCGCTGATCGTGGACTGGACGCACTACGTGGAGGGGCGCGTCCGGCGCCCCAAAAAAGCGGTGGCGAAAGCCTGAACCCCGCGTAAAATCACATGATTAACCACGGGTTGGGGCTTCGTGACACAACTGGAAACGCTGCTCGAGGAGATTCCCAAGTACCAGCCGGGCGCCGATCTGGAGACGCTCCGGAGGGCCTACCGCTTCTCTGAGCTCTCGCACCGGGGGCAGCAGCGCGCCTCCGGTGAGCCGTACCTGTCGCACCCCCTGGAGGTCGCCCACCTCCTCGTCACCTTCAAGCTCGACGCCACCACCGTCACGGCCGGGCTCCTGCACGACGTCCTGGAGGACACCGAGGCCACCAAGGCCGATCTCGAGCGCGAGTTCGGCCGCGAGGTCGCCGAGCTCGTCGACGGCGTGACCAAGCTCTCGAAGCTCGCGTTCTCCTCGCGCGAGGAGCGCCAGGCCGAGAACTTCCGCAAGATGGTGGTGGCGATGGCACGCGACCTGCGCGTGCTCCTCATCAAGCTCGCCGACCGGCTGCACAACATGCGGACCCTGGACTACCTGCC
>DASTFB010000014.1 GCA_035709005.1 Candidatus Methylomirabilota bacterium
GATCACCCGCGCTTTGCCGAAGAGGAATATGCACGCCGCTACGCCGACGTGCGCAGGCGCATGCGGGAACGGGGGCTGGACGTTCTCGTCCTGTACGGTGACTCCGGAAGCCAGGGGAGCAACCACGCCAACATCAAGTACCTCTCGAACTACCAGGACCCCGTCGCCAGCTACCTGGTCTTCCCGCGTGAGGGCGAGCCCGCGCTCTACATCTCCAACCGCCTCTACCTGCCCTATGCCAGGCGCATGAGCGTGATTCCCGAGACCGACGCCGTCGACTACGATCCCGCGGGCAAGGTGGAGCGGCGTCTCCGCGAGCTCGGTCACGACAAGGGCGCGATCGGGCTGGTGGGGTTCCGGGGCATCCTCCACTCCTCGCTGCCCTACGGCCCCGTCTCTCACTGGCACAAGACCCTGGACAGCGCCTCCTTCGCCGATGCGACGGATCTTGTCGCCGAGGTGCGGGCGGTCAAGAGCCAGGCCGAGCTGGTCTGGTTCCGCCGTGGCGCCGCCCTCACCGACATGGCCTTCGAGACGCTGGAGAAGAAAGCCCGGGCCGGGATGACGGATTTCCAGTTGGCCGCGCTCATCGCGGGCTCCTACATGCCCCACGGAGGCGGCCCCAAGCTCATCTTCGTCGGCTCGACGTCCATGACCCGGCCGCACCTCATCTTTCCCAACCAGTTCCCCAGCCACCGCAAGGTCCGCAAGGGCGACATCATCCTGACCGAGCTGTCCGCCGACTACGAGATGCACGCGGGCCAGGCGCACCGGCCCATCGCCGTAGGCACGAAGCCCACCCCCGTCTACCAGAAGCTCTTCGAGGTGGCCGTGGAGGCCCACGACCGTATCCTGAACACGCTCCGGCCCGGGGCCACCGAGGAGGACGTCCGCCGGGCGGCCTCGGTCATCGTGGAATCGGGTTTCACGACCTTCGACAGCACGTTCCACGGCTGGGGACTCCTCATCGAAGACCCCCGCGTGGACGTGGCGGCCACGCTCATCAGGCGGCCACAGGGCAAGATCGTCTTCCAGGAAGGCATGCTGATGGTCATCCAGCCCAACGTGGTCACCGCCGATGGGACGCGCGGCCTCCAGGTCGGCAACCTGGTCGAGATCACGCGGACGGGCGCCCGTCCCCTTCAGAAATACCCGATGAAGTTCATCCGGATCTGAGGCATCGGGTGGACACCGTCGAGGCCGTTCGCACGCTGCTGGCCGTGCGGAGCTACCAGGACAAGCCGGTGCCCGACGCGGTGGTCCGGCGGATCGTCGAGGCGGGACGGCTCACGGGCAGCGGGATGAACCGGCAGCCCTGGCACTTCATCGTGGTCCGCGACCGCGAGACGCTGCGCCGGCTCGGCGCCCTGGCCTCGAGCGGGCCGTATGTCGCCCAGGCCCCGCTGGCGGTCGTCGTGGCCACCGACAAGAGCCGGTTCGCCGTCTCCGACGCCAGCCGGGCGATCCAGTCCATGCTGCTGACGGCGTGGGCCGATGGCGTGGGCTCGAACTGGGTGGGCTTCGGCGGGCTCGAGCGGGTGAAGCTGCTGCTCGACATCCCGGCCGGCCTCGAGGTGCTGGCGATCCTGCCGTTCGGCTATCCGGCTCGCCCGGTCGGACGGGGCAAGAAGCAGCGCAAGCCGCTGGGCGAGGTGGCGCACCTCGAGCGGTACGGGCGCCCGTTCGAGTGACCCTCAGGCGCGCCCCGCGGCGTTCCCGTGGCGCGCGATGAACCGCTTGACCATCTCGTGGGCCCGATCGGTCTGCGGCCCCGGCCTGGCCACCCATTCGTGCTCGCATCCCTCGAAGACGTGCAGCTCGCACTCGCCGCCGGCCGCCCGGTACGACGCGGCGAACTTCTCCTGCACCGCCGGCAGCACGTTGTCGTCGAGCGCGCCCTGCATGATCAGCAGGGGGGGCAGCGTCGCCGCCTCGCGGCGATCGAGAATCTGCTGGGGGTTGGCCTCGAAGATGGTCGCCCAGGGCCGGAAGTAGGTCTCGTTGTTCTTGATCATGCCCTCGCGCTTCATGCGCTCGGCCTGCTGGTAGCGCGCGTAGGTGTCGCTGATCGGGGAACGCGTGGCCACGTAGGCCACCGTCGCGTCGACGGTCGGAGCCGCCAGCAGCGGAATCGTGGTGTAGGCCTCATAGCGCGGGCGCAGGGCCAGCAACTGCGCGACGTGGCCGCCGCTGGAGCTTCCCAGCACTCCGAGGCCCGCCGCGCCGCCATTCCACTCGGCCGCGCGCGACTTGAGCCAGCGGACTCCGTAGTTCGCGTCCTGGACCGACGCGGGGTACGGGGCCTCCGGGGCCAGCGTCATGTCGATGGCCACGACCAGCACGCCGCTCGCCGCCACCGCCCGGTCCATCGGCTCGTTGGCCAGGCGGTCCTTGCTGTTCCACGCGCCACCGTGCAGATCGAGCAGCGTCGGGAACGGTCCCACGCCCTGCGGCTGATAGAGGCGGGCCAGCAGCATGCGGCCGCTGACTGCGCGCCGAAACTCGACCTCGCTCACCTTGACCTCGAACGTCGCCGCCGGATCGTACGCCGTCGTCATCAGGGTCCTCCTGGTACGCCGATAGTATTCCACCGCTGAGGCACGCGCACGCCGTTCCGGGTTGACAGTTGTCCATTGACGCTCTACGGTTCTCTTCCCGTGGCCCGACCCGTCATCGACATCCACACTCACGTCATGCCGCCCGACTGGGACGACCTGGCCAGAAAGTACCACGCGCCCGGCTGGCCGTGGGTCCGGCCGGAGGCCAACTGCAGCGCCATGATCATGCTCGGGGACCGCGAGTTCAGGCTGGTGACCGAGCAGTGCTTCTCCGCGCCCCGCCGGTTGGCCGATATGGACGCCACGGGAATCCGGCGGCAGCTCATCTCGCCCATCCCCGTCCATTTCTGCTACTGGGGCCCGCCGGCGGCCACGGCCGAGTTTGCACGGATCCAGAACGACTTCATCGCGGAGACCGTGGCCAAGAACCCGGGACATTTCATCGGCGCCGGCACCGTCGCCATGCAGTCGCTCGAGCATGCCGTGCCCGAGCTGGAGCGCATGAAAGCGGCGGGCTTCCGCGCGCTCGAGATCGGAACGAACGTCAACGGCCGTGACCTGGACGATCCGGAGCTCGTCGAGATCCTCCAGGCCGCTGCGGAGCTGGGGCTGGCCGTCTTCGTCCACCCGTGGAGCGGGATCGGCGAGGAGCGGATGCGCGCCTTCTACCTGCCCCACATGGTGAGCCTGCCCGCGGAAACCTCGCTGGCGATCAGCCGGCTGATCCTGGGCGGCGTGCTCGACCGTCTGCCCACGCTGCGGATCGCCTTCGCTCACGCCGGCGGCAACTTCGTTCCGCTGCTCGGGCGCATCGACCACGGCTTTGCCGTCCGGGCCGAGGCCAGGCGGGTCATCAGCCGGCCCCCGAGCGCCTACCTCCGGCGGCTCTATTTCGATTCGATCACCCACGACCCGCGGCTGTTGGAGCTCCTGTGCGAGAAGGCCGGCAGCGACCGGGTGATGCTCGGCAGCGACTATCCCTTCGACATGGGCGTCGAGCGCCCGCTCGAGCAGCTCCGCGGCGCCCGGCTCCGCGACGACGACGTCGACGACATCCTGTTCCGCACGGCGGAATGCTTCCTGGGCCTCGAGGGCGGCCGCTGAGGGACTGATGGACGACTTCATGAAGGCCGCCATCGCCGAGGCGGAGGCCGGGCTGGCCGAGGGCGGCATCCCGATCGGCTCGGTCCTCGTGCACGACGGGCGGCTCGTCGGCCGGGGCCACAACCGCCGCGTGCAGCGGGGCAGCGCCATCCTCCACGGCGAGATGGACGCCCTCGAGAACGCCGGCCGCCTGCCCGCAGCCGTGTATACGCGCAGCGTCCTCTACACGACCCTGTCGCCGTGCGCCATGTGCTCGGGGACGATCCTGCTCTACCGCATCCCGCGCATCGTCGTCGGCGAGAACGTCACGTTCAAGGGCGAGGAGGATCTGCTGCGGGACCGGGGCGTGGCCGTGGACGTCCTCCAGGACGCCCGCTGCATCGAGATGATGCGCCGGTTCATTCGCGAGCATCCCGCCCTCTGGAACGAGGACATCGGCGTGTGAGGATCAGCGGCGCCGCCAGGCCGCGAGGTTGTCATCGATCTGGCGGGCGTGGATCTCCAGGTGCTCGGCGTAGATGCGGAGCCAATCCTCGGCGCCATAGCGCCCGGACTCGGTGTGCCGCCCCTCGCGCGCCCAGGCCTCATCGGGCAGGCGCCTGAGGAGCGCCACGGTGTTGGCGCGCACCGCCTCCACGGTGGTGAGCGCGAGATCCAGCGGATGGGCGTGGTAGTCCAGCTGGCGGGCCCACGCATCCTGGTCGTAGCCGACGATGAGCGGCTCCTTCTCGACGACGAGATAGCGGATGCGAAGCGCCGCGTTGCTCTCCGAGTCCGCGCAGTGGCACACCACTTCGTGCACCGACCACTCGCCCGGAGCCGGACGCCATTTCAACGCCGGCTCGGGCACCGTCGCGAGCGCCGCCCGGAGCCGCGCCGGGCCCGCTGCATACCGTCCGATCAATCCTTCCCGCTCAGCCCGGTCGAGTCCCATCGCTTCTCTCCCTCTTACGTCAGGATCGCGCCTCCGCCCAGCGGCGGAAGACCTCCTGCGTGGCGGCTCCCAGCCCGATGACGACCGCCAGCCAGGCGAGCATCCATCCGACGATCGGAACCGTGCTCGCCAGCCCGAGGACGATCAGCGCGACGACGAGCCAGAGCACGCGCCGGCCCGTCGTGAGCTCGGACCCTCGGGCGCTGAGGCGCGCCCCGAGCTCCCCGACAAAAACTGCCGTGGTCAGATAACCCACGATGAGGAGCACCGGGTAGAGAGCGGCAAGCGTCAAGCCAAGCGGAAGCCCGATGATCGTCGCGATCACCAGGACCGCGACGAGTGGCATGACGACGAAGATCAGCAAGCCCAGGCCCAGGCTTTTCCAGAAGTGGGTCCTGATCCGCCAGCCGGCCGAGACCATGAAGCCGGGCACGAGCAGCAACAACACGACGGCAAACAGGATCAGGCCCACGAGCAAGACCACGCGCGCCACCCCGAAGAACGCCCGCCCGGCCTGCTCGGCGCGCGCGGCCGCCTCGAGGCGTCGGTGAGTCACGCGGCCCTGGATCTGCGCCCCCGGATCGATCTCCGCCGCATCGGGGCTGGTGTACGTGAGATTGCCCCTGATCCGGGCGGTGGGCAGGATCTCGATGGTCCCGGCGGTGATCTCGACATCGCCGTCGACGGCGCCGGCAAGCCTGACCGATCCCGCGGCCACCCGCAGCCCGCGTGCGAGCTGGCCCGCCACGGTCACGTCCCCGCCGGCAAGCCAGGCGCGGCCACCGACCCTGGACTCCGGTGCGAGCGTCACTGTCCCGCCCACCGCGACCAGGTCCCGGCCGACCTCGCCGCCGACGATGAGGCTGCCACCGGCGGCCCGAACATCGTCTCCGACCCGGGCGGTGAGGTTCACCGAGCCCCCGGCCACCGCGATGTCACCCTTGACGACCTCGCGAATCGTGATCGTGCCGCCCGCCACCACGAGGTCACGCTCGGCCTCGGCAAACACATCCACCGTGCCTCCCGCGACATACGCGTTGTCGGTGAGCTTGCCGCGGAGCACGACGGTGGTTCCGGCCTCTTGAGCGCTCGTGGGGCAGACCGGAAAGGCGAGGAGGATGAAGCCGAGAAGCCCAATGAATTTGCCTGCCGCCCCCTCCATGCCTCACTCCTCACGCTTATGCGCGCACGTGACAGCACGAACAGTGTACCGTTGACGTGAAGAGCGGCGCCTTCCGTCGGGGGTGTAGAGCGTGACGGCGATCGTGGATGCGCACACGCATCTTCTGCCGGGCCGACTGGCCCAGAAGGTGCGGACATTCCTGGAGAGGCATCTTCCCGGTCCCCTCGTGTACCCGCTCGACCACGAGGCGGTGCTGGAGCAGCTTCATGCCGACGGGGTGCAGGAGGTGTGGTCGTTCCCTTATGCCCACCGGCCCGGGGCCGCGCGGGCGATGAATGAAGCCAGCGCCGAGACGCAGCGGCGGTTTGCCGGGGGACCTGTATCGGTCACGGCAGGCGCCACCGTGCACCCTGGCGACGACGATCCCGCCGGAATCGTCGCCGAGGCCCTGGACACCTTCGGGTTGAAGCTCCTCAAGCTGCACTGCTCGGTTGGCAATTTCCGGCTGGACGATCCACGGCTGACCGTGGTGTGGGAGCTCGCGACCAGCCGGCGTCTACCGGTGATCGTGCATCTCGGAAAGGCAATCTCCGGCCACACCGCGGCGGACGACATCGCCGAGTTCACGTGGGTCCTGGACCGATATCCCGAGATGCGAGTCGTCCTGGCCCACTCCGGTCATAACGCCGGGTCGGTCGCATGGAGCCTGCTCGAGAGGTATCCTAACCTCTATCTCGACCTCACCCCGGTGGTCAACGAGCCCGTTCCGCTCCCGCCGTCGAACCCCGGCCGCCTGGCCGGCCGTCTGCTCTTCGGCAGCGACGCGCCGAATACCGCGATACCGGTCGGTCGCCAGCTGAAGCGCCTGCGCCGGCTCGCCCTCGACCCGGCCGCCGAGGCCGAAATCCTCGGGGGAACAGCCCGCCGGCTGCTGGCCCAAATGCGCTCCGACGGTTGAATGAGCGAGCTCGCGGAGCGCAGCCGCGAAACCTCCGCGAGGGGCGTCCTGCGCGTCCCGAAAGCGATCCAGCTCAAACACGCGGTCGCGGCGCCGGCAAGGACGAGCCGATGACTGCCGACGTAGACTATCTCGGCAGAAAGGCTACCCCCTGACCAGGATGGGTCGTCTCCGCCTCGTGGTGGCCGCGCTCGGCGTGATGGCCTCGGTTGAAGGCTGCGCGTCGATGCCGAGGCCGCAGGAGCGCGCCGCGAGTCCGGAGACCCTCGCGACGCTGGCCACTGCGCCACAGATCATCGTCGTCCACTACCATGACGTGCGCCCGGAAGGCGAGTACCCCGGCGCCTTCTTGAAGAGCGTGAGCGGCGCCCTTGTCGCGCGGATCAAGGCCCGATTTCTCGGCGGCGTGCGCGAGCGACTGTCCCCGACCGGCGTGCGGGACGTGACGACGCCGCGCTTTCCCTATCGCGAGCCCGGCGTGGCCGTCGACGAACCGAGCGTCGCGAGACTCCAGCGGACCTACCGCACCGGCTACGTCTTCGACTTCTACGTGCCGTGGCGGTACATCCCAAGCGACGGCAACGTGACGGTTCAGGCCCGGCTGGTCCGTCTCGACGATCTCGCCGTCCTGTGGGCCCGCCAGTGCACCTTTCTCCCGGACTCGGCGCGAGCCGACCGCTGCGCCGACGATCTCGTGGTCGATTTTCTGACCGGCGCGTCGTCGTGACGGCGCAGCGCGTGGTGGCGCTCACCGCCGTCGTCGCTGCGCTGATATCCGCGTGCGTCTCGCTGGAGTCGGTCGAGACGACCCGCCCCGCGATCGGGCCCAAGAGTGATCTGTGGCCGTGGCTCGAGGCGCCCGGCGTCCGGGTCACGGCGCACGCGCGCCACGCCCGGGTTGCGTCACAGCTGGTCGGGCCCGGTCTCATCGTCCCGCTCCCCATCATCCCGATTCCGGTGCGGAACGACGAGCCCGGCCGGCACTTCTGGATCGACGTCGGCATCGATCCCGAAGGCGAGGACTTCACCCTGGACGTCCGCCGGGTCCGGCTTCACCTGCCGAACCGTACTGCGCTCGCGCCATCCGTGTTCGTCGGCCCCGTGATGTTCGATCTCTACCAGAACCACTGCGGCCCCTATCGAGAGCCCGAACGCATGCCGGCGGTCATTGCCATGACCGAGCTCGTCTGCGTCTCGCTTCGCTTCGACGCCGCGCCCCCACCGACCGACGTGAAATTCTCGCTTACCCTGGACGGTCTGACGAACCGGGGCGAACCGGTGGCGCCGCTGCCGATCCCATTCGAGCAGCGCCGCTTCCGGCGACTCCTCTGGGAGCCCTAGCGGGCGCTTCCTCGGTTGCTTCCGCCTCAGCTCTTGTTGGAAAAGGGGGCGGCCGCATCCGGAGCATCCTTGTTCGACTCGACGGTTCCACCGGGGCCGAGGCCGTACCCGAGAGGTATCTTGATAGGCGGGTAAACCCGTAGCCCGCATAGGAGAGATGACATGAGTGACCAGGCTCCCAGCCCAGGCGGACCCGATCTCGTTGCCGGCATTCCGGCGGACTCGCTGCAAGAGGGCGTGCCGCTGCTCGGCGTCGTCGAGGATGACGCCGTGATGCTCGTGCGTCGTGGTGCCGATGTCTTCGCCATCGGGGCCACCTGCACGCACTACGGTGGCCCCCTGGCCGAGGGCCTGGTGGTCGACGACACCGTGCGCTGTCCATGGCACCACGCCTGCTTCGATCTGCGGACGGGCAAGGCTCTGCGGGCCCCCGCCTTGAACGCCGTGTCGAGCTACGAGGTCATTCAGCAGCAGGGCGCCGTCATCGTCGGCCCGCGGAAGAAGATTCCGGCGCGCTCGCGCGCCTCATCAGTCGGCGCCCCCTCGGCGGTTGCCATCGTGGGAGCCGGGGCGGCCGGAAACAGCGCGGCGGAGACGCTCCGCCATCTCGGATTCGAAGGGTCCATCACGCTGATCGACGCGGACGAGTCTGCGCCATACGATCGCCCGAACCTGTCGAAGGACTACCTGGCGGGAACCGCTCCAGAGGAGTGGTTGCCGCTGCACCCCCGTGCCTACTACGACGAGCTAGCGGTGGAACTGGCCCTCGGGCGAGGAGTGGTTGCGCTCGATCCCGAAACCAAGCGCCTCACGTTCGACGACGGCACGACGCGGAGTTTCGGAGCGATCATCCTGGCGACCGGTGCTGAAGCCGTGAGACTTGCGATCCCTGGCGAGCACGGCCTCCCCGTGCACTACCTCCGCACCCTGGCCGACTGCCGGCGGATCATCAAGGCCGCCGAGGCCGCCCGCCGGGCCGTCGTGCTGGGGGCGAGTTTCATCGGGCTCGAGGTGGCCGCCTCGCTCCGTCACCGAGGACTCGATGTGCATGTCGTCGCTCCGGGGACGCGCCCGTTCGAGCGCGTGCTCGGTACTCAGCTCGGCGACTTCATTCGGGCGCTCCACGAGGCCCACGGTGTCGTATTCCATCTGGGCCAGATCGCACGCGGGATGGAACAGGGCCACGTCGTGCTGCAGAATGGTGAACGGCTTGCGGCCGACTTCGTCGTGGCGGGAGTCGGTGTCCGTCCGGCTGTGGCGCTGGCCGAGCGGGCCGGGCTGGTGGTCGACCAGGGGGTCGTCGTTGACCGCCACCTGGAAACGTCGGCGAAGGGGATCTACGCGGTCGGCGACGTCGCGCGTTGGCCTGACCCCAGAAGCGGCGGCAACGTCCGCATCGAACACTGGGTGCTCGCCCAGCGGCAGGGACAGTCGGTGGCCCGGACCATCGCCGGGGAGCGAGCGCCTTTCGCGGACGTTCCGTTCTTCTGGAGCCAGCACTACGACGTGGCGATCAATTACGTCGGGCACGCTGACAAGTGGGATGCGATCGAGATCGATGGGAGCCTGGAACAGCGCGACTGCACCGTGCGGTACCGACGCGGGGGCCGAGTGCTCGCGGTGGCCACAATCGGTCGAGACCGGGAAAACATGGAGACGGAGCTCGCAATGGAGCACGAGACCGCAAGACCATGAGGTCGCAAAGCCATCGCCGACCGCTCCCCGGGACCGGAGCCCGCGGGGAGGACTGAGGAGGGCTGGGGAGACCCCGCGTGGATGAGGCCGCCGCGTATCTGCTCCAGCACGGCTACGTTGTGCTGTTCGCCTGGGTGGCCGCGGAGCAGTTCGCTCTACCAGTCCCGAGCGAGCCGGTCCTCCTCGCCGCGGGGGCGCTGGCCGGCGCGGGGTTGCTCAACCTCCCGTTCGTCATCACCGTGGGAGTCGCGGCCTCGCTGCTCAGCGACGTCATCTGGTACGAGATCGGTCGTGTCCGGGGGAGTCAGGTAACGCGCCTGCTGTGCCGAATCTCGCTCGAGCCGGACTCATGTGTGCGGCGCAGCCAGGAGCTGTTCGCCCGATACGGCGGACGGTCGCTCCTGGTCGCCAAGTTCGTGCCGGGTCTGAACACCGTGGCGCAGCCGCTTGCGGGCATCCTTGGAATGCGGCGTTCGCGGTTTCTCCTGGTCGATGCCCTGGGCGCGTTGCTGTGGACCGGTGCGTACGTGGGGCTGGGCTACCTGCTCAGCGACTACGTCGAACGCGTTGCGGCCTACGCCCAGTTCCTCGGCCCCTGGCTGTTTGGTGTCGCGTTCGGAGGCCTCGCGCTCTATATCGCAGGCAAGTACATCAGACGCCAGCGCTTCATCAGGCGCTTACGGATCTCGCGAATTACCCCTGTCGAGCTCAAGCGCAGGCTCGACACCGGCGAAGCGCTGATGATCGTGGATCTCCGTCACTCGCTGGATTTCGACGCTGATCCCGTGGTGGTCCCGGGAGCCCTGCATCTGAGCCCGGAAGAGCTCGAGCAACGCTCGCAGGACATCCCCCGCGACCGAGAGGTGATCCTCTACTGCACGTGACCTAACGAGACCACCAGCGCCCGGGTGGCGCTGCTGCTGAGGCGCCGTGGCATCCGGCTCATCCGTCCTCTTGCCGGGGGCCTTCACGCCTGGCGAGAGGGAGGCTTCCCCGTCGAGGCCGTGACGGCGAAAGGGGCGAAGATGCCCTTGGGCTGAAGTCCGTCGCTACGACGTGAGGCTCGCCTCGAGCCTGATGTCGGTGCCGGCGAGCGCCTGGGAGACAGGACAGCCCTTCTTGGCGGCCTCGGCCACTTCGGGAACTTCGACTGATCGATACCCGGAACTTCGGCGCGTGTCCTCAGGAGGATGTTCGTGATCTTGAACCCGTCACCGACCTTTTCCAGCGCGACGTCGGCCGTGGTCGCGATGCGGCGAGGCGAGAATCCGCTCCCGCCGAGCGCGGCGGCCAGCGCCATCGAGAAGCATCCCGCGTGCGCCGCGCCGATCAGTTCCTCGGGATCCTCCCCCCGCGCCCACGCCCGCGGCACGACGATCACGCGGCGAGCGAAGGCTGCTCGACGCGGATGGGGACCGTCCGTCCGTAGGCGATCCCACGGAGCCAGTAGTCCTCGTCAGAAATCTGCTCCGAGGCCTTCCGCTCGCCGGAAATCGGCAGCGTGCGGCCCCGGGCAGTGACGCGGGCGTCGCCGGGCTCGACGCCGCGCAAGCGCGAACATACTGCCACCTCCCTTTCGATCTGAGTTTGACCGCCGACCAAACTCGAAGAGCCGGGATCCAGCCCGCCCCCCCGGGGAGTTCGGAGGCGCGTCAGGAGGCCCTGCCCGTCCTCGTCGACGAGCGCGTCGTGCAAGGCCCGAACCGTGGGGGCTGGCCCCGGCAATCAGGCCCGTGTCGCGCGCGGTTTCCAGCCCCGGACGAAGGCGAGGCCCCGGTGCCCGGTCGGCCCGCTTTCCCCTCGCTCGAACCCCGCCGCGCGGAGCAGCGCGCGCAGGTATTCCGCATGGTCGGAACCCGTCCGGATGCGCAGCACGCAAAGAAGATGGCCGAGGGCGCCCCGCGGCGTGGCCCCGAAATCGACGGCCACCAGGCGCCCTCCCGGCTTGAGCACTCGGCGGATCTCGCCGAACCCTCGGCTCTTCAGAGCATCGGGCAAGTGGTGGAGCATCAGGCTGCCGAGCACGACGTCGAACGAATCGGCCGGGTACGGCAGCGATTCGATCACCCCGACGTCGAAGCGCGCCCTGACCCCGGCCTGGTCGGCCTTCCGCCGCGCCAGCGCGATCATCTCCGGGGCCGGATCGATGCCCGCCACCGCGCCCGACGGGCCGCCGGCGCGTCCGGCCATGATGGCCAGACGTCCGGGACCGCAGCCGACGTCGAGAATCTGCTCCCCCACCCGAATCGCGGCGAGATCGACGATCGTCCGGTGCAGCGCGGCCAATTGCCCGAAGGACAGCAGGCTCGTGCCCAAGTCGTAGAGCCGCGCCCAGCGGATGGTCTTGCCTTCCGTCTGCGGCGTCGGCCTTTCCTGCCTCCGATGGTCGTGCGAGCGCATCGCGGCCATGGAAGGCCCAGCGTACACCCGGCCGACCGGTTCCGACTCAGCCTCAACCGCCGGCCGGCCTATGCCTGACGGCAGATTGACCAGCGTCCGGGTTCCGAGTACCGTCAGCCCCCACTCGCGAGATGGGAGGCCCCTATGAAATTTCGACTTGTGGTCCTTATGCTCGGCATCAGCCTGGTCGGGCATGCCGTCCAGGGGGTGGTGGTGTGGACGGATGCCGCACTGATCGAACAGGTCAGACTGGACGTGGACCGGCTCGTTGCCTCTATTCGGCCATTGCAGGCTCGCCATGATCGCGCGGTGCGGGCCGCCGATGAACTCTCGGACCAGCTGAAGCAGTGTCGACTGATGCACATCAAGCAGGCTCTCCGCATCGAGCGATAGACCGCCTCGATCTCGGGTCGCCGGGGCGGCTGCGCTACGACGCGCAAGGCGAGCCCCCTGCGTCATCCTGCCCATGGGCCTGAAATTGGCCAAGTTGGCTGCCTTGACCGCCTCTTTGGTCAGGGGCTACTCTGCCACCCGCCAAGCCATGCGGTGCAGCCGCTGCCAGGCCGAGAACCGCGAGGGCCTCAGATTCTGCGAGGACTGCGGCGCTCGGCTGGCTGCCACCTGCCCTTCCTGCGGCGCTGAGGTAACGCCAGGTAAGAGGTTCTGCGGCTCCTGCGGGGCGCCAGTAGCCACAGCCCAGCCAGAAAGCCGCTTCATTTCGCCCCAGACCTACACCCCCAAGCACCTCGCCGAGAAGATCCTCAGTCGAAGGCGGCGCTGGAGGGCGAGCGCAAGCAGGTCACCGTCCTCTTCGCCGACCTCAAGGGGTCGATGGAGCTCCTCGCCGACCGGGACCCCGAGGAGGCCAGGAAGATCCTCGACCCGGTGCTGGAACTCATGATGGAGGCGGTCCACCGGTACGAGGGCACGGTCAACCAGGTCATGGGGGACGGGATCATGGCGCTCTTCGGCGCGCCGCTGGCCCATGAGGACCATGCCGTGCGAGCGTGCTACGCAGCGCTTCGGATGCAGGAGAGCGTGAAAAGGTATGCGGACGAGGTGCGACGCGCTCACGCGGCTGTGGTGAAGATTCGTGTCGGGCTCAACTCCGGAGAGGTCGTCGTGCGGGCCATCGGCAGCGATCTGCACATGGACTACACGGCGGTCGGCCAGACGACGCACCTAGCTGCGAGGATGGAGCAGCTCGCCGATCCCGGTGCGATCGTGATCACGCCAGAGACACTGGCGCTGGTCGAGGGCTACGTCGAGGTGAAGGCGCTGGGCACGGTGCTGGTGAAGGGGTTGGCCGACGCGATGGAGGTGTACGAAGTGACGGGGGCGGGCCTGGCCCGGACCCGCTTGCAGGCGGCCGCCCGCCGCGGACTGACGCGCTTCGTCGGCCGCGACGCCGAGCTGGAGCAGCTCCGCCGCTCTCAGCAGCTCGTTGCTAGCGGTCATGGCCAGATCGCAGCCATCGTCGGCGAGGCGGGGGTGGGCAAGTCGCGCCTCGTCTATGAGTTCACCCACTCGCATCGCCTGCAGGGCTGGCTGGTCCTCGAGAGCGCCTCGGTGTCCTACGGCAAGGCCACCGCCTACCTGCCGGTCATCGAGATGCTGCGCGGCTATTTCGAGCTCGGCGCCGGCGACGATGCGCGCCGGATGCGCGAGAAGGTCACCGGGAAGCTGCTGGCGCTCGACCGCACGCTGGAGGCGTCGCTGCCCGCCCTGCTGGCGCTGCTCGACCTCCCAACCGACGACCCGTCGTGGGAGGCGCTGGCGCCGCCCGAGCGACGCCCGCGCACGCTGGAGGCGGTGAAGCGCTTGCTCCTGCGCGAGAGCCAAGTGCAGCCGGTGCTCCTGCTCTTCGAAGACCTCCACTGGATCGATGCCGAGACCCAGGCCGTCCTCAACGCGCTCGTCGAGGCCCTGCCGGCGGCGCGTCTCCTGCTCCTCGTCAACTACCGGCCGGAGTACCGGCACGGCTGGAGCGGCAAGACCTATTACCGCCAGATCCAGGTCGAGCCGCTGGCGCCCCAGAGCGCGGAAGCCCTGCTGGATTCCCTTGTCGGACGTGATGCCCGCCTGGGACCGATGAAGCGGCTGCTCATCGAGCGGACCCAGGGGAATCCGTTCTTCCTGGAGGAGAGCATCCAGGCCCTGGTTGAGATGGGCGCCCTCGCCGGCGAGCCCGGCGCGTACGCTCCGCCGCGAGCCGCCGCCGACGTCCGTGTGCCCCCCACCGTGCAGGCGGTGCTGGCGGCCCGCATTGATCGCCTGCCCCCCGAAGAGAAGCATCTCCTGCAACTCGCCGGGGCGATCGGCAAGGACGTGCCGCTCGGCCTACTCCAGGCCGTGGCCGGCTTGCCCGAGGAGGTCCTCCGGGCCCGGCTTGCTCGACTTCAGGCCGGTGAATTCGTCTACGAGGCGAGCCTGTTCCCCGAGGCCGAGTACACCTTCAAGCACGCGCTCACGCACGAGGTCGCCTACCAGGGGCTCCTGGTGGAGCGCCGGCGCGAGCTGCACGCGCGCATCCTGGACGCGATGGAGGCACTCTACGCCGACCGGCTCACGGAGCACGTCGAGAGCCTGGCGCGCCACGCCCAGCAGGGTGGACGCCCGGAGCGCGCGGTCTGCTACCTGCGCCAGGCCGCGGCGAAGGCGATCGCCCGCTCGGCGAACCACGAGGCGGTGGCGTTCTTGCAGGGGGCGCTAAGCGGGCTGGCCGAGCTACCGGCGACGGCGGACAGGCTGAACGAGGCGCTCGACATCCGGCTCGACCTCGGTCCGGCGCTCATCGTGACGGCCGGAGGAACGGCGCCCGAGACCCACGCAGTCTATGCGTGCGCGCGCGAGCGGTGCGAGCAGATCGGCGACAGCGCCCGGCTCTTCCAGGCCCTCTGGGGCCTCTGGTACACGAGCGTCAATCGCGGCCAGCATCGCGAGACGCGCGCCCTGGCGCAACGGCTCCTGGCGGCCGCTCGCGACGCCGGCGACTCCATCCTGCTCCTGGAGGCGCATCACTCCCTGTGCGCGACGCTGTTCCAGCTCGGAGAGCTATCCGCAGCCCGGCCCCATTTCGACGAGGGCCTCGGCCTCTACGACCCCCGGCGTCATCGGGCGCTGGCCTTCCGCTACGGCGGACACGACCCGGGGGTCTGCACTCGCAGCCACCTCAGCCTGACGCTGTGGGCCCAGGGGTACCCCGACCAGGCCGTGCGATGCAGCGAAGAGGTCCTTGGCCTGGCCCGGGGGCACGGACAT
Source organism: Candidatus Methylomirabilota bacterium (assembly GCA_035709005.1). Taxonomy (NCBI): domain Bacteria; phylum Methylomirabilota (SeqCode); species Candidatus Methylomirabilota bacterium. Next base: position 15,375 of record DASTFB010000014.1, read on the forward strand.
CCGCCGAGCACGATCATCGCGTACTTCATGGCCGCCGAGCTCCGCGGCGACCGCGGAGAGCACGATGCCGCCGCCCAGAGGGCGGAGGTGGTGGCGGAGCTCTCGTCGGTCCACGGCCAGATGTCGTATCTGGACCGGGCATCGACGCTCCTGGGGGCGCTGCGAGTGGAACCCGGGCCAGGCGACGATCTGCCGGCCCGGCTCGCGCACGCCCTGACAGCGGCTCGGAGGGGAGGGTGGAACTGGAGGGACCTGTGGGCGCTCGCCCGCCTCATGGTCCTGTGCGGCCGGGCCGGTCACGTCGACCAGGCGCTGGCCGCGCTCGCCGAGATTGCCGCCGGGCTCCAGCCCCCCAACCTCTACGAGGGCGAGCTTTATCGCCTGAGAGGGCAGCTGCTTGAGCGCCAGACCGGCGCCGATCCCACCGAGGCTGAGGCCGCCTTCCGCCGAGCTGCGGAGATCGCGCGCGCCCGCGGGCACAAGTCGTTCGAGCTTCGCGCGGCCACCGACCTCGCGCGCCTGCTCGGCCGGCAGCAGCGTCGCGATGAGGCACGCAGGGAACTCAGCGAGATCTACACTTGGTTTACAGAGGGCTTCGACACGGCCGACCTGAAGGAGGCGAAGAGCCTCCTCGATGAACTGGCGTGAGGCAGACACGATGAGGAAGCCTTGGCGCTGTCTTGGCCCCGGCCTCCGTGAACCGCTTCCGGTTCCTTCCTGAGCAAGTGGCAAGCGTACTCACAGCTCCGGTGGCCAGACGTCGACTTGAGGAGTTGCACTGCCTGTGGCCAACCTTGGACATCGCTGGGCCGCCCCGGAAGTGTCGTTGCGGCGAGGGCTTCGTTGCACTCGAAGATTCGTTGACCAGTTCCGGTGCAACATGAGCCAACGCGCCGATAGCCATCGACACGAGATATCAGCAGATACGAAGCCGTCTAGCTCTCTCCGTCTTGGTCCCGCGATTGCTGCGCGCCTTACCGTGACGGACGCCGCGACCTGCGCCGACGAGAGCGGGAGCCGCTGCAGGCGTTCTGCGGTCCGGGCGTACTGGGTAGGTTTGTCGGTGACCGACACAGATCTTGTTGCTATTTTGCTTAAGGCCCTCCCGGGGAAGGCCTTCTGCCCACCCTGCCTCGCAATCATGATGGGCGAGCCGATTGACGCAATTCGCGCCCTCACCAAACGCTTGCGCACCGAGGACGGGTTCACCAGAAAGGTTGCGGGCTGCTCAGGTTGTGATCAGCAGCGCGCAGTATTCGGGCACTCGCTAAGGCGATGAGAACTGGCGATCGGGTACGTGGCCAGATAACACCCATGCTGCTACGGTCGACGCCAGTCAGCGGCGCGCTGGGAGACTCACCCACCGGTCAGTAGGCCAGCCATGTTTGGTCGCGGCGGGCATGAGCTCGTCATCGTATCGTTGCCCTCGGGAGCTACTTCCTGCCAATGATGATCGCCATGGCGCGGGACCATCCGAGCCACAGCGCGATCGCGGCGCTGAACCTGCAGGGCGGCTGGACCCTGACGGGGACCTGACCGAGCGACGATGGCCGAGCAGCCACCCCTTATTCTGATCATTGACGACAATGCCGATCACAGCGAGATCTATGCCCTGTACCTGCGTTCGGTCGGCTTCCGGGTCGTCGCCGCCGCCGATGGGACGAGCGGCGTCGGACAAGCGCGCGCCCTGCGCCCCGACGTCATCCTCTTGGATCTCTACATGCCAGGTCTCAACGGATGGCAAGCGTGCCGCTGGTTAAAGGCGAGTGTCGAGACGGCAACCATCCCGGTCATCGCCCTTACGGGGCACTCGGTGGAGCAGGCTGGGCTGGAAGCAATGAAAGCCGGGTGTGACCGGTTCGTCGCCAAGGGATCAGACCCGGACCGCGTCGTCCAGGTAATCCGTGAGGTGCTGAGCGAGCAGATTGGCGGTTGACGTCGGACCGTCTCGCGAATACAAGCGGACCTTGAGAACCATTGACCTTTGTATGAATGTGGCGGTATCGTTGCGGTGGAGTTTGGTGTGCCAGGCGCGATCCGCGCAGAGATCGTTGGGTTCCTGCGGAGCCACCCCGGCGCAATTTGCTCGCCGTGCATCGCCACCGCCCTCACCATCCCGCTTCGTCAGGTCGCTCTCACAACGCTTGGCTTGGGTAACGGCGGGGGGTTTTTAATGGAGGCTGATAAGCCCTGTTCGAGGTGTCGTAGCCCGAGGCGCGTCATACGGGCTCGGCCTGAAGCGCTTCCATCGTCTGCTCCAGGTGGTTTTCGAGATGTCTGAACAGTTCGTTGCCTTCTGCGCGCGCTGCAATGAGGGGACAGCGCTCCCGCGATACTGAGCGCTGCCCCTCTGCGCTGACATCTCTAGGCGGCTCTATGCCGCGCGGGCAGACCGTCTCGACACCTCTTGCGCGGTATGCAAGGTTTCCTTTTCCTCCCGCGAACGCAGCGCCAGCGAACCGAGAGTCACCATCCCTACCAACTGGTCGTTATAGTCGACGACGGGAAGCCGGCCCACCTGGCACTCGGCCATGACCTCCATCGCCTCCTCGAGCTGAGTGTCCGGGCGGGCACAGATCGGCTCCGTTGACGCGAACTCGCCGACCTCCGTCATTGTGGGGTCGGCCCCCTCAGCGAGGGCGCGTACAACGAGGTCACGATCTGTAATCACACCGGCCAGCTTGGTGTTAACGACAATCGGCAGGATGCCGACATTGTGATCACGCATCAGTTTTGCTGCCTCGGCGAGCGTCGCGGACGGATCGACGGCCACAATGTCACTCACCATGAGATCTTTCACCTTTATCGACCGCAGCACCGGCCCTCGCTCCCTCACGAACCAGGCGGTCGCCAGCCCAGCAAGCGCCGGGATAGCAACAGCGACGAGCGGCCACATCCGTGTTGCGCCGTCGTGTGGTGCCCTCCATTTCGCGGTGACCGGCGTTGGCAACCACCGCTGCGCGATGGCTCCATAGACTGTTCTAGCCATACTGACCTCCTCATCGCAGCGTAGACTTACGCGCGGATGCAATACGGGGGCCGGCCAGGACGTCTGGGCCACGATGCTGCCGGGCTGTGCCTCCGCCAGGACCATCGTGCCGAGCACAACCGCGATCAGTGAGTTCTGGCGCCCCGCATGGGTCGCCTCCTCAGTGCGAATGACCGGCCATGGCCTCGCCCTTCGCCATCGCCAGGTGGTGGGGCTGGTGGTGCGCCCCCTGGGTCATCAGGCCCGCGAAGCCGAGCCCCCGAAGGCGCGCGACGAGCTTCGCGTCATCCGGCCTCTTGGCGGTCACCGTCAAGCGGATTCCGTTCGGAATGGACTCTGTCCTGGCCGCCCACGCCGGCATCCGGTCGAGCTCGACCCCGTGCGGCACGACCATGGCCCGAATTGCCTGCTCCGTGCGGCCGGTGCCGGTGACCTCCATGGCCAGGCCACCGGGGACGGGCGTTTGCCGGACCGCGGACCGCAGCACGACCTCGTTCATGTCGATGAGATGCTGACGGAGGCGCTCGATGTCGACCTTGTCCCATTCGGTGGCGGGATCGGCTTCGAGGATCCGGACGATCTCGGCGATGGCGCCAAAGGCGTCCTGACCTGCCATCGTGGGCCCACTATCGTCCATTCTGTGCATCAGCCGCATGTGCTGTGCGTGCATGTCCGCCCCGTGCGACGGCATCGACCCGTGGTCACGAGGCTGGCCGAGCCGGGAGGCGGGCGGATGCTGGGCGAAGACGGTGTGCGTGAGCACCGCCCCGCCCAGGGCGATGCCGAGCGTGATGGCCAGACCTGCTCTCCACATGATTCCCTCCTGTCGGAACGATCACCCGCCAGTATGGAGAGCCAGGCGGAGCCAATCTATGACTTAGGTCACACCACCTCAGCCCCGCCCCGGAGCCTCATCACCTCGGGCGAGCGCGGCGAGACGCGCGGGATCGCGGATGGTGACACGCGATCGGTCGCGCGCAATGACCCCACTCTCCTCGAGCTGGGAGAAGGCGCGGGCGACCAGCTCGCGGACCGTGCCGAGCCGCGCCGCGAGCTGCGCGTGCGTGAGCGTGAGCTCGATACGGGCACCAGGCGTGATGGGCCCGGCGATAGCCGTGCCCAGGTACCGGGCGAGCCGCTCTGTCACCGGACGAAAGGCCAGGTCGCTGACGATGCCCGCGAAGTGACGGATCCTGCGGGCCATCGTCTTCAACATGGCCAGCGCCACCGCCGGCTGCCGGTGACAGAGGCGGACGACCTCAGCGCGCGGGATGAAGAGCACGCGCGAGGGCGCCGCGGCCACCGCCGAGGCGATGTAACCACCCCCGTCGAAGAGCGGCCCCTCGCCGAGCGTGGCGCCCGGTCCTTCCGTGTGAAAGATCTGCTCGCGGCCCCTCAGGGAGATCTGCCGGATCTCGACACGCCCTTCCGCGACGACAAGGAGGCCCCGGCACGGCTCTCCCTCTTCAAAGAGAGCATCTCCGGAGCCCAGATCCCTCGTCGTACACTGTGCGGCCAGATGACGCAGCTCGGAGGCCGGCAGGGCAACGAAATATGGCACCCGCCGAAGGACTTCCGCGCTCGCCCCACGGGGTTCCGCTCCCGCCCTGCCCTTCCGAGCGATTCGCCGCTTGCGCACGGATCAGAGGCGAACGATTCCTCGCCGCGTGGCGTGGTGGAGCAGCAATCCCGCCAGATAGGCCACCCCCATGTTCCACAAGGCCACGCCTGCGGTGACGACCAGCACCGTGCGCTCGCTACGCGAGAACATCTCGTCGTTGATGCCGACGGCCAGCTCGATGCCGCCGAAGAACAGGATGACTCCGAGCACCGGCAGGGGGAACAGCCGGAGTACCGTGGAGACCGAGTCGGCGAAGAACAGCGCCCCCGCGAGCAGTAACACACCCAGGATCACCAGCGCGCCTCCCGTGCGAGCGCCGAACCTGATATGCCCCGCCATGCCGCCCGCGCCCCGGCACATCGGCACCCCGCCCAGCGGCGCCGCCACCAAATTCATCAGGCCATGATCGAGCGCGAGCAGACGGACGCTGATCGGCCGGTGCGGGAACAGCGCGTTGTGTTCCTCGGCGGTAGCGATGACGGCGTTGCCCAGGGTCAAAGCAGCTTGAGGGACAGCCAGTACGAAGGCGCCGGTGAAAATCTCCCGCCACGACATCAACGGCACCTGGAAACTGGGCAGCCGAAAGCCGGGAGCGAGGCTGCCCAGGTCGCGGATGAGCGTCGGATCGAGGCTCAGGGCAGCCGCAGCACCGTAGGCCAGCAGGATGAGCATGGCCGGGATGCGCGGCTGGCCGAGAAGGAGGAACGTCAGGAGCACCGCCGGGACCGCCACCAGCGGTCCCTGGTACATGAAGCTGACGCCTTCCAGGATGAAGCTAAGCCCTAGCCCGAGCACGATCCCTCGCACGACCGGACGGCTGGTCACCGCCGCCAGCCAGGACACGGCGCCGCTCAGGCCCATGCCCAGCCAGAAGAGGCCGGTGACGACGGCGGACGCAAAGATGGCGCCTGGCGTGACCAGCTGGGGTTGCGTGACGGCGACGGTGGCGATGGCCTTCATGGGCTGAACCGACATCGGCGTGCGGAAGTAGAGGCCCGTTGCCATCGCCAACAACCCGAATCCCAGGAGTACGCCCTGGGGGTCGAGTCGACTAATGGTGATGTAACCCACGACGAAGGGGACGAGGGTTCCAAGATCCCCGAAAGCCCCGGCGAATTCCGACCGGTTGAAATCGTTGCCGACGAGTCTCATGAGGCCCCGCCATTATGCTATGAGAGACATAATAGGCTCAAGGTAGGCTCAAGCGGCTAGCTGGACATCAGCTCGCCTACCTCGGGTGGCGGCTCGGCGGCTGGCCGGGCTCGGCACTCGCTACGAGCGCCAGCCAGGCGAGGGACGAGACGAGACCCACCAGGCAGCACCACGACGCCGTGCGCAAGATCCTGGCGTCGGACCGCTCCAGCAGGTCGCGGTCGGGGCCGGCCTGCCCGGGCGATGCGCGGAGGACGAGGAGCGAAAAGCCGAGCGCCCCCACGAGGCCGACCATCGCTGCCAGGTGGATCGCTCGCACCAGCGCCAGGGCGACCGTCATGCTGGCACGGGCTCCATCGCAGCTCCGACGAGGCTCATCTGGGCTCGCGGATCGTGAACGAGAACTCGCTCTCCACGATGTGGCCGTCGACCGACAGCACCCGATACCGGACCGTGTAGGTTCCCGGCGCCAGCGGTGCGACGCCGACCGAGAGTCGCTTGGGATCGTCCGGGCCTACGCGAACGTCGCCGGCGTCGACCTGTCGGCCATCCCCGTCGACCACGGTCAGCCTGGAGAAGGCCGCCTCCAGGCGCTCGTTGAACCAGAGCTGCACCTCGGTCGGCGCTCGCACGAGAACCGCCCGGCGAGCCGGCGACGACTTCACCAGGTAGGCATGGGGCCAGCCAACCTCGGGCGCCAGCAGGAGCACCGTCACGATGGCGGTGACGAGTCGGGAGACCCGCCTCACCGTCAGCCCTCCGCCGGCGCAGCAACTTAAGGCCCCGCCCGCCAGCCGCCCCATCAGTGCCCTTTCGGTTGCCCTCCGTGCGGGGGCGCCGGCGGCGCATGCCCGCTTCCACCCGAAGGCGGATGTTTGTGCTCGCCTTTGAGGCCCCGCATGTAGGCGACCAGGTCGATCAGCTCCGCGACCGTCAGGCTCTCCCGGTAGTCGGGCATGATCGAGAGCCCGTCCGGCCCGGTGTGACCAGGGCCCGTGACGATGACGGCGTTGGGATTCATGATCGACTCCAGGAAGTACTGGGAAGGGTGGTGACTGCCCATGCCCGTCAGGTCGGGACCCGCGTCCCCCGCCCCCTTCGCGGCGTGGGGGAAATGCTCACCCTTGATCGCGTGGCACTTGTAGCATTCGAGCTTGGCGAAGACCTCCCGCCCGGCCCCGGGGTTGCCGAGGGGCACCGTGAGTCGCCAGCCCGGCGGGACGCCTCCGTGCTTATGCAACTCCTCCATCGTGATGCGAACGGGCGCCTTCCGGTGCTCGTGGGGCGGCGTGCCGGGCGTGTGGGCGTGGTCATCTTTGTCGGCGTCCGCACCGCCGACGACGAGCGTCGCCGCTGCCGCCAGCGCCAGCCCGGCGCCGAACGCTCTGTGGATCCTCATGCTGATCTCTGCCATCAAGCGTTGCTTCAACTCCATCTTGCACCTCCTCACGGCCGCGCGGGCGGCTGGCCGACGGCGGCCGCTGGCCGACCGGCGAGGGCGACCTCGTAGAGCAAGGCGCCACGCTGCATGAGGCCAGCGACGATCTGACCGTAGAACTCCGTCATCGGATTGCCGCCCGTGTCCGCGGCGAGCGTGAACTGGTCGCGGCTCCCCTGGCCGACATATCGGCGGGTGAAGTCCCGATCGAGGAGCGGCTCGAGCCAGGGATAGGTTTCCTCTGTGAGCTCCACGACGCGGGCGCCGCGGATCGTGCCGTCGGGCCCCACGCCGACGGCGCCGAGGTCTGGGCCAGCAGCGGGGCTGACGCTGGAGTCCGGACCTCCTTGCGCAGCGTCTCGGCTTCCGAGGACACCTGCGCCAGGGCGGAGCGAGCACCGATCACCCCCGCGGCAAGCGCAATGACACTCCCGATGAGTAAGGACACCAAGGGCCCGATGGTCCTGGTCATAGACACCCCCGTGAGCGGCAGAGCGGTCCACAAAAGACACCGCTTCCGCTCGACTGAAACGGTTGGACGATGGCCTACGAAACCGGGCGGAGGACGCTAGACGAGCGGAGGAGCGCGGGGACTCTCAGCGCTGCGATCGGCAGCCTGAAGGACCTCGGCGACAGCTGGCGGGACATCGGCGCGCGTAGCCGCCAGGGGCGGCAGCAGCGCGGGCGGGTCGGCCTGAGCCTCGGGCGTCTGCTGGCTCTGTGCGAGATGCTCGCATCGTGGCTGACCATGCTCATCGCCGTCGAAGAGGTGATG
>DASTFB010000015.1 GCA_035709005.1 Candidatus Methylomirabilota bacterium
CTTGTCGCGGCGGTGCGCAGCATCCAATCCGACCCAGGCCAGAAAGGCGTCGGTGGCCAAGTCGAAGACCACCAGGTAGTACCCCATGTTCATGTGCTGGTTGTGGTCGATCCACTCCGGCCGGACCACGTCGCGATGGACATCGAAGGGCGCCGCGATGTCGCTCATGTCCCGACATCCTAATGCCTGAGCTGCCCGACGTCGTCGCCTACATCGAGGCGCTGCGGTCCCGCGTGGTCGACGCCCGGCTCGAGGCCATCCGCTTGCTCCACCCCTTCGTCCTCCGCTCGGTCGAGCCTCCCGTCGGCGAGGTCGTGGGCCGGCGAGTGCTCGGTCTCCGGCGCCTGGGCAAGCGGATCGTCTTTGTGCTCGAGGACGAGCGCTTCGTGGTGCTGCACTTGATGATCGCCGGCCGACTGCTCTGGAAGGCATCGGGCGCCCGGGCCCCCGGCCGGATCGGCCTGGCCGCGCTGGATTTTTCCACCGGCACCCTGATCCTGACCGAGGCCGGCACCAAGCGACGCGCCGGGCTCTACCTGGTCCGCGGCGAGGCCGCGCTGGCCGAGCACGACCCCAGCGGTCTCGAGGTGCCGGAGACCGACCTGTCGGCGTTCCGGGCCGCGCTCCTGAGCGAGCGCCATACCCTCAAGCGCGCGCTGACCGATCCCCGGCTCTTCAGCGGCATCGGCAACGCGTATTCGGACGAGATCCTGCACCGGGCCCGTCTCTCGCCGGTGAAGCTCACCGACCAGCTCAGCGACGAAGACGTCGCGCGCCTGCACGAGGCCACCCGGGGCGTGCTCGTGGAGTGGAGCGAGCGGCTCATCCGGGACGCGGCCGGCGGCTTCCCCGAAGGCGTCACGGCCTTCCGCGAAGGCATGGCCGTCCACGGACGCTACGGCAAACCCTGCCCCGTGTGCGGCACTCCCGTCCAGCGGATCGTCTACGCCGAGAACGAGACCAACTACTGCCCGACCTGCCAGACCGGCGGCCGCCTCCTCGCCGACCGCGCGCTGTCCCGCCTGCTGCGGGCGGACTGGCCACGGACGCTGGAGGAGCTGGAGGAGCGCCGGCAGGCGCGGGGGTAACTGGCCGAGCGCCCTCTATTGCCCGAGTGTCCTTGTTAACGAGCACCGGGGTGGCCAAAAACCCCTGCGACACTCGCGACGTCTCCTGCAGTCCTTAGAGCGGTCTCAAAGGGGCGGGCCACGGCCACAAAGAAATAATTGTGGATAGCGGTTAACGCCGCGGATCAGATGCGAAGCGCGATCCAATGGCTACGGTCCGAACAGCGGGTCTAGCCACAGTATGGCTGCGCTTCGTCAGCTGCGTCCGCTTGTTGGGCCGCGCTCAACCAGAGACGTTCGCATATAGCTCATAGGCCATGGGGGGATCGATTGGGCTGACGATGAGTATCTTGTCCCAGGAATGCTCCAGCTGAAGGAGTTGCCGAAGTTCTACACGACCAGTGGCGTCGAGCCCGAAGCCGATATGGTCTACGAGCAGTAGCCACCATTCAGGGTAGTTCGCGCGCACACGGGCCACTTTGTTTGTCTTATCAAGGACGCAGATGCGAATGTTCCTGTTGAGTTCTGACAGGACGAAGCCGCCCGAATCACCATCGGCGTAGCCACCAAGCACGAAAAAGTCCTGATACGAACGGCCCGCGCGAATCAGGTTTACCTTAAGGCGTGGGGCGACGGCTCGACGACCGGTTTGACGCTCGGGGCCGTCACGAAACGCCATCAGGCTACCACGCAGCGCCGGACGCCAGTCAGCTGCCAACGGGCGCCGGAAGTCGTACATAACGTACCAACTCTCGCCGCCGCGCGATGGTCCGAGTTCCTTAAGCAACCGCTTCACGGCGCCTTGCAATGGGATGGCCACTTCTTCTAAGCCACGAGGACCCTCTGCGGTGTCTTCATTCTGGTTCAACCGTCTGACTTCGACCGCAATCTGCCCGTCGACGAGAAAGTCGGGAGGAATATTGCCATCGGGCTCGTACACGATGCTCTGAAAGCCGCGAGACTTGAGGTGCGATTCGGCAATCTGCTCGGACTTATCCATGCTCATATGTCGGCCCAACGCTCACGCTCAGCGGCCGGGGCGAGCATCGCGAGCCCGGGCGCTGGAGCGTGTGGTTGGGCGGCGCTTCATCTACCACCCGCCCGTTCAGCTTCCCACTCGCTTCGCGATATCGCACACCAGACTTCGTCCACCAGCCCGTCATTGGTAAACCGATTCGACCGAAGTACGCCCTCACGCTTCATCGCGAGCTTCTCGAGCACTCGAAGTGATGCGGCGTTGCGCGCATCGACAATAGCCCTCACGCATGCGAGCGTCGGGCAACCATTAAACGCCGTGTCGACAATGCCTCGAGCGGCCTCTGTTGCCAGGCCGCGTCCCCAGACTGCTCGGGCAATCGAGTATCCCAGCACGCCAATCCGAAGGTCGGACATCAGCCGCAGATTGATTCCGCCCACGACGCGTTCCTCGTGCTCGATTGCCCACGAAGGGTGCTCCTGCCGATTCAGCAACAGCTGTGTGGTGATGAACTTTCGCGCATCCTCCAGGGAATAGGGTTGCGCAATCCGCAGGTATCGACTCCACTCCACATCGTTTGCGTATTGGAAAACATCTCCGGCGTCGTCGACCGACCATGGTCGAAGAACCAGGCGCCCGGTCCGGATCACGTCAGGGAGCATGACTTCGAGATCTCAATGGTCTGCCTTGTCCGCCCAACTCCATCTATCTTGAACTTCGATATCCAATAGCCTAGTTCCGTATATCATTGCCACGCGACCCCGCCCGCGATTCCTGATCGCTGTTTTTCCGCCACCTTGCGGGCCATCCACCAGCCGGGCCGGGATACACTGCGAGGCCCGGCAAGATACCACCACTGAGTCGCGACCCCACGAAGGACGGCTTGCGGCCGGGCAGGCAGGCCTGGCGAACCTGGCGTGTAGGAGGCCGACACTCCCGCCCGGAACATACCCACCCGCTGACCCTTCGTGCTCGAACGGTAGCCGATCTGGCCGGATGGCGGCAAGGACCATCGGGCAGTCCCAAGAAGCGTTCGCTGAATGAAGGGAGATACAGTCACGTCTTCTTCTTCCAGCGCGATGGGTCACTCGGCACCTCAGGGCCTGCGGGTTTTAGGCGCGTCGTGTTTTCTGGGAACTGAACAACCAGTAACGAGCGATTACTGCGGGCGAAAGCGTGACCGCGACCAAACACGGGTTCGAGTCGCGTCTGCGCGCGGGTGTCAGGTTAGTGAAGACAACTCCTCCGCTGAAGGTAGAGGAACCATCAACGGGTCGACGCGGGACCAGACGATCACACCGTTGCGGCCGATGAGGAAATGGGCGGTCGCCGGGGCTGGTCGCTTCATTTCGGCCCGGTCCTCAATGGTCATCTCAAAGCCGCCCGAGGTCATGAAGATCGACAACGCCTGGCCCGGCGGTGGCTCCTGGCGTTCCTCCAGGAGGATCTCGGATGCTTTGCGTTCCGTTTCCTGGAGAAATTCAGGGGTCCTCGCCACTTCTGGAAGCCGGTACGCTCGATGAATCGTGCGGTCAGGGTCCGCCGCCATGGGAAAACACGCAGGGAAATGTCTAAAGTACTGCCGAGCCCGTTCTGGGCTGGCGACGACAACTCCGAGGAGCGTGATTCCGATAACCCGCAGCGCCTCGCATGTAGGTCTGAGCTGGCTGATGTGACGCCGGCAGAACGGACAGTACAGGCCGCGCAGCACCGTAAGCAAGACCGGCCCGAGACGGAGATACTCTGCGAGCGTCACAGTTCCTTCGACATCGGCTGCGGGCAGCTCGAAGTCTGGCGCCGGTTCACCCGGACCTAGCGCACCACGCCCCGGATCAGTCATCTGTCACCTCCCGGCGCCTCGGGCCTCGTTGGCCACGCCCTCCCCCAGCCGCCGGATTTCGTTTATTGTAGGACGCCCCCCAAGGCAGGAGGAGAGCCATGCCGCACGTCACGCGCCGCCAGATGCTGGAAGGGTCCGCCGCCACTCTCGCCGCCGCCGGCCTGGAAGGCCTGCTACCCCGGCTGGCTCGGGCCGCGGCCAAGCCGGTCACCGTCGGCTTCGTCTATGTCGGGCCCAAGAACGACTACGGGTGGAACCAGTCGCATGCGGTGGCGGCCCAGAAGATCGCCAGGCTCGAGGGCGTGAAGCTGATCGAGCAGGAGAACGTGCCGGAGACGGTCGAGGTCGAGAAGGTCATGGAGAGCATGATCCAGCAGGACGGCGCCGGGGTCATCTTCGCGACGTCGTTCGGCTACTGGCCCGGCGTGCTCAAGCTGGCGCGTAAGTACCCCAAGGTGCTCTTCACCCACATCGGCGCGCTGTGGAAGGACGGCGACCCCAAGAACACCATCGGCTACCGGGGCTACATGGAAGAGCCGCATTACCTCTGCGGGGCGGCCGCGGGGCATCTGACCAAGACCCGCAAGCTCGGCTTCATCGGCTCCAAGCCGCTCTACTTCATCTTCAACAACGCCAACGGCTTCATCCTGGGCGCGCGGTCGGTGAACCCGGCCATCACCTGTCAGGTGGTCATCACGGGCGACTGGAACAATCCGGTCCGCGAGGCCGAGGTGACCAACAGCCTGATCGATCAGGGGGTCGACGTCATCGTGGCCAACGTCGACAGCGCCAAGGTCGTGATCGAGAACGCCGAGCGGCGCGGCATCATGAGCTGCGGCTACCACACGGACGTGTCCGAGCTGGCGCCCAAGGGCTTCCTCACCGGCGCCGAGTGGAACTGGGCGGCCGGCGCCAAGTTCGTCCAGGCCTGGCAGACGGGCGGCACCTATCCCAACCTCCTGCGGGGCGGCTTCAAGCAGGACATGGTGGCCATCAGCCCCTTCGGCAAGGCGGTGCCGGCCGATGTGCGGAAGAAGGTGCTCGCCCTCCAACAAGGCTTTGTCAACGACACCGTCAAGCTCTACACGGGGCCGCTGAAGGACAACGAGGGCAACGTGGTCCTCAAGGACGGACAGGTCATCGCCAACGACGACAACAAGTTCAAGCTGGGCGTCAAGTTCCTCGTCGAGGGCGCGATCGGCAAGACCGGGCTCAAGAAGTAGCGGTGCGGCTCGGCGCGTGGGCCGAGACGGCGGTCATCACCGCGGCCGCGCTAGTCAGCAGCCTGGCCCTGTTCGGCGTCTTCGTGGCCCTGCGGGGACTCAGCCCGGTCCAGGTCTACCTCACCCTCTTCCAGGGAGCGTTCGGCACGCGATTCTCCCTGGAGCACACGCTAACGCAGGCGGCGCCGCTCATGCTCACGGCGCTCTGCACGGCGCTGCCGGCCCGGGCCGGGTTGCTGGTGATCGGAGGCGAGGGCGCGCTGGTGATCGGCGGGGTCGTCACCGTGCTGGTCGGCGTGAGCCTGGCCGGCGCGCCGCCGGTCCTCGCCATCGCCGCCATGTGCGCGGCCGGCGCCCTCGGCGGCGGCCTCTGGATCGGCGCGGCGGGCGCGCTGCGCCACTGGCGGGGCGTCAACGAGACGATCTCCACCCTGCTCCTGAACTACATCGCCATCGCGCTCATGAATCACCTCGTCACCGGGCCCATCAGGGATTTCGCCCAGGTGCTGAAGCCGGCGAGCTGGTCCGTGGGCGAGAGTCTGATGATCGGCGTGCTGCCCGGCACCTCCATCCACTGGGGGCTGGCCTTCGGCGTCGCCGCCTGCCTCGTGACCTGGGTGCTCATGCGGCACACGACGTTCGGCTTCGGCGTCGACATCCTGGGCGGCAACGCGCGCGCGGCGCGGATGGTCGGGCTGCCGATCGGCGCCATGATCCTGGCCACCACCATGCTGGGTGGCGCCGCCGCCGGCCTGGCCGGCGCCGTCGAGGTGATCGCCGTCCACGGGTTCGCCAGCGCCTCGCTGGCCGTCGGCTACGGCTACACGGGAATCCTGGTCGCGTTCCTGGCCCGCCAGAATCCCCTGGCCGTCGTCGCCGTGGCCGTCCTGCTCGGCGGCATCTCGGCCAGCGGCGGCCTGCTCCAGCGGCGCTTCGGCCTGCCCGATGCGGCCACGCTCGTGCTCCAGGGGCTGCTCTTCGTCGCCGTGCTGGCAGCCAACACGCTGGCCGGGCGCTTCCGCATCTTCCGGCCCCGGACGGTCTGAGCGCGCCATGGAGCTCGGCGGGTGGGGCGTCCTGATCGCGGTGCTTGGCGGCGCCGCCCGGGTCTCGGTGCCCTACCTGTTCGTGAGCCTGGGCGAGACGCTGACCGAGCGCAGCGGCCGCGTGAACCTGGGGCTCGAGGGCACGCTGGTGCTCGGCGCGATGAGCGGCTATGGCGTCGCGTACCTGAGCGGCTCGCCCTGGCTGGGGGTGCTCGTCGCCGGCAGTGCGGGCGCCCTCCTGGGCCTCGTCCACGGCCTGGTATGCTCCCTGCCCCGCGTGAACGACGTCGCCGTCGGCATCGCGCTCTTCCTGCTCGGCACCGGCCTGGCCTTCTATCTGGGCAAGCCGTTCATCCAGCCGACGGCGCCCCGCCTGCCTCATCTGGAGCTGGGTGCCTGGAGCGCGTCGCCGGCGGTGCGGGCGGCGCTCGAGATCAACGCGCTGTTCATCGCCGGAGCCCTGCTGGCGCCGTTGCTGGCCTGGGCGCTGTTCAACACGCGCTGGGGTCTCGTCCTGCGCACCGCGGGCGACAACGCCGACGCCGCCCGGGCGCTCGGCTACTCCGTGTCCGCGATCCGCACGGCCAGCACCACGGCGGGCGGCTTTCTGGCCGGCGTGGGCGGCTCGTTCCTCTCGCTCTACTATCCGGGGACCTGGAACGAAGGGCTCTCCAGCGGCCAGGGGCTGATGGCAATCGCGCTGGTGATCTTCGCCCGCTGGCATCCCGTGCACTGCTTCTGGGTCTCGCTGCTGTTCGGCGGCGCCACCGCGCTGGGGCCGGCGCTGCAATCGATCGGCATCACGGGCCATTACTATCTGCTCAATGCCGCGCCCTACGTGCTGACGCTGATCCTCCTGATCCTGAGCTCGTCGCCCCGGCAGGTGCTGGTCGGCGCCCCTAGCGAGCTGACGATCAGCCGATGAGCATCGCCCGCCCGCCAGAGATCGAGGTCGTCGACATGACGAAGCGCTTCGGCGACCTCGTCGCACTCGACGCGGTGTCCCTGCGCCTGGCGCCCGGCACGTTCCACGCGATCCTCGGCGAGAACGGCGCGGGCAAGAGCACGCTGGTGAAGTGCCTGATGGGCTACCACCACGCCGACGCCGGGCGCGTGCTGGTCGACGGCGCCGAGCGCGTCGTCGCCAACCCCCGCCACGCCCACCAGCTCGGCCTGGGGATGGTCTATCAGCACTTCACGCTGGTGCCCAGCATGACGGGCGCCGAGAACCTGATCCTGGGCGCCGACGACGCGCCGGCCATCGTACGCTGGGACGCCGTGCGAGCCCGGCTGCAGGCGTTTCAGGCCAGCATGCCGTTCCGGATCGATCTCGACCGGCCGGTCGCCACGCTGGCCGCCGGCCAGAAGCAGAAGCTCGAGATCCTCAAGCAGCTCTTCCTGGGGCGCCGGGTCATCATCCTGGACGAGCCCACCACCGTGCTCACGCCCGACGAGGCCGACCAGATCCTCGGCGTGATGCGCGAGCTCACCCGGGCCGGGCGGCTGACGGCCGTGATCATCACCCACAAGCTGCGCGAGGTGCAGGCCTTCGCCGACGAGGTCACGGT
>DASTFB010000016.1 GCA_035709005.1 Candidatus Methylomirabilota bacterium
AACGGCCGCGGCCGGCTCTGGGCCAGAGGCGGCCGCGCGCCGCCAGCCGTACGGGCGGCCCGCTCCTCGACCAGCGACATCAGCTCCCCCGTCGCCCGCTTGCAGTCCGGGCACGTGCCGGGCTTCGGGCTCGCGAAGCCGCACTGCTGGCAGCGCCAGACGCTCCGGTCCTTCATTCTTTGCGGTCGCGATCTCGGTCGAGCCCCCGGATCAGCGACCGGAGCAGGAAGCTGCGCTGAACGCCGTCCAGGATCGTGACCAGCCGGTCGTACACCGTGGGATCGGCGATGAGCGCGCCCAGGGTCCCCTCGCCCTGGTTCAGCTTGGTGGTGATGGCCTTGAGGTTCGCCGTGGCGGCTTTCAGATCGTCGAGCGCCAGGCGAAGGTCGTCCTTTCCCCCGGTGTCGCGGACCAGGCTCCCCAGGGTCCCGCGGCCCCCGGCGATCCGATCGGACACGTCCCGGAAGTTCCGGGCGACCACGCGCAGGTCCTCCAGCACACCGCGGTACTTGGGGTCGAACAGGAGGGCCGGCAAGAGGCCCTCCTCCCCCTGATCGGACATCCGCCCGATCCGTTCCATGGCCTGGACGAACTTGCGCGCCGCCTCCGTCGAGCGCGGCGAGGTGAGCACCCCGACCGCGCCCTCCCCGCGCTCCAGGCGGTTCAGCACGCTCTGGGTAGTCGCCAGCATCTCGTTCAGCCGGCGCAGGGCGTGGGGCTCCTCGTAGAGCAGGACGTGGGCCCAGCTCTGGCCCTTTTCCAGCTCGGTGCCGATGCGGGCGAACTGCTCGGTGGTTTTCCGCGCGGTGGCGGCTGCCGCCGCGACGTCCTCGACGATCTTCGCCTGCTTGAAGCTTTCCGCCGTCTCGCGCAGGCTCTCGGCCAGCGCCGCCACGTTCTTCACCGTCTGGGCCCCGCTGCTCATGACTTCGGCGATGTCGGCGGGGTCCCGGGCGGCCAGCGTCCCGCCCGGCGCGAGCGGGGGCACCCGGGCGGTGCCCACGGTGATCTCGACGATCTTGTCTCCGAGCAGCCCCTGCGTCTCGATGCGCGCCACGGAATCCTGCCGGATACGGTCGGCGAACTGTCGGGCGATGTCGAGCTCGACCCGCACCTTGCCGCCCGGCTGGGCCGGCAGATGGACCTCGGCCACCCGGCCGATCTGCACACCGGCCAGCCGCACCGTGGCGCCAGCGGCCAGCCCGGCGACCTCGGTGAACTCGGCGTGGATCGTGTAGCGGGGCTCGAAAAGCCGGGTCCGCGCGCCCAGGGCATAGATCATCCCCAGGAATACCGCGATGGCGATCATCACGAAGATCCCCACCCGGAGCTGCCGGGCCGTCTCGCCGCGCTCGGCGTTCACCGGCTCACCTCGCCTCGCCCGCCAGGAAGGCCTGCACGGCGGGATCGTCCGAGTCGAGCACGGCGTCCCGGGGCCCCACGGCGGCGAACTGCCCATGGATGAGCACGGCGACGCGGTCAGCTACCGTGCGCGTCAAGTCGAGGTCGTGCGTCACCACGATCGCAGTGTCGCATACCCCGGTCCTGACCTGCGAGATGAGCTCGGCGACGAGCCGCGAGTTCGTGGGATCGAGTCCCGCCGTCGGCTCGTCGAACAGCATGAGCTCCGGCTGATTCACCAGAGCCCGGGCGATGCCGACCCGCTTTCGCATTCCGCCGGAAAGCTCGGCGGGCAGCAGCGGGAGCACCGCGCCGTTGAGTCCCACCAGGGAGAGGAAGTACGCGACCCGCTCCCGGATCTCGGGCTCGCCAAGCCTGGTGTGCTCGCGCAGCGGGTAGGCGACGTTCTCGAACACCGACAGCGAGTCGAAGAGGGCCGCGTTCTGAAAGACGAAGCCGATCCGGCGGCGTATGGGGAGGAGCTGTTCTTCCGACAGCCGCTCGATGGCGCGGCCGAGCAGGCGGATCTGGCCGCGGTCGGGTCGGAGCAGGCCGGCGATGAGACGCAAGAGCACCGTCTTACCCGATCCGCTGCCGCCCATCACCACCAGCGTCTCCCCCCGCCGCGCCTCCAGTGACACGCCGGCCAGCACCAGCGTGCTGTCGAACGCCTTCCACACGTCGACGACCTCCGCCAGCGAAACGGCAGCGTTCACCAGAACAGGCTGAGGAACAGCTTGGTCAGGAAGAAGTCCGAGATGATGACCCCCATGGTGACCTGGACGACCGTGGCCGTCGTGGCCCGCCCCAGACCCTCGGTTCCGCCCTCGGTGGCCAGGCCGTTGTAGCAGCCGATGAGCGTGACGATGATCCCGAAGAAGACGCTCTTGCCGATCCCCATGAGGAAGTCCTTGGGGACGACCCAGTACGTCGTCGTGTTCCAGTAGGCGTAGGGGTCGCTGCCGCGCTCGAACATCATCATGGCCAACCCGCCGAGGACGCCCAGCGCGTCGGCCAGCACGGTGAGGAGGGGGAACACCACGAGGGCGGCCAGCATTCGGGGAACGATGAGCCGCTTGACGTAGTTGACGCCCAGGGTGCGCAGCGCGTCGATCTGCTCGGTCACCTTCATGGAGCCCAGCTCGGCGGTGATGCCCGAGGCCACCTTGCCCCCGACCAGGATGGCGGTGAGCACGGGCCCGAGTTCGCGCAGGAGGGCCAGGGCCGTCACCGGCCCCACGTAGTTCTCGGCCCCGAAGCGAGCCATGTTCGCCGCGCTCTGCAGCGCGAACACCATGCCGGTGAAGACGGCCGCCGTCAGGGCCACGCCGAGCGAGCGTATCCCCATGACCTCCATCTCGGCCACGACGTGCCGGGCGTAGGCGGGCGGCAGCGCCAGGTTGCGCAGCACGACGCCGGCGAGCAGCCCCAACCCGCCGTACCACATGGCGGCACGCCTCAGGTAGGTCTCCATCACCGCTCCAACGTGAAGCTGGCCACGAACTCCCCGAAATCGCGGTACCACTCGGCGAAGACGTCCACGGGAGCCGCATAGGCGAGGTCGTACACGCAGCGGGTATCGCTCACCGTCACCGTTTCGATGCGAACGTGGCCGGCGTCGTCGCCGCCCGCCTCCACCACGGCGCGGGTCCCGGGCCGACCGGCGACCAGAACGGCCTCCTCCTCGATGAGGCGCCGGTCCGGCAGGCCCAAGAGCAGCTGCCGCTGCAGGACGCTGGCCGAACGCCGCGCGACCTGGGCTTCGCAGGTCGCATTCGCCAGCATCCCGGCCTGCCCGTTCCGCGGCCTCAGCTCGAGGTCGGCCCGGCTGCCGTCGACCACAGTCCATTCCGGTCCGGGAATGCGCACGCGATAGCCCTTGTCGGAATGGTAGACGCCTTGCTCCATCCGGCGCCCGGCGCAGCCGGTCCCCAGCAGCGCACCCAGGAGGCTGACCGTCACCATCCCGGCGCTGAAAACGCGCACCCGATGTTCAGGCGCTCGGCGTCGCGCGAGCCTGATGGCGCCGGGCCAGCTCCTCCAGCACGTCGCGCAGCCGAAGCCCCCGGGCCCCCAGGAGCACCAGCGTGTGAAACCATAGGTCGGCGACCTCCTCGATCACCCGCCGATCGCCCTCGCCGCCCAGAGCCGCCGTGATCACCTCGCTCGCCTCTTCGCCGATCTTCCGGGCGATCGTCGGCTCGCCTTTGGCCAACAGCCCGTTCACGTACGAGCCGGCCCGCGGGGCTGACTTGCGGCTCTCCACGATCCGCTCCAGCCGCTCCAGCATGTTGGCGGCCACGGCATCGCCCCGCACGGCGGTGAAGAAGCAGGTGCGGTTGCCGGTGTGACAGGCCTGGCCGTCCTGGTGCACCTGAACGAGCAGCGTGTCGCCGTCGCAGTCAGCGTAGAGGGCGCGGACGTGCTGCGCGTGGCCCGATGTTTCGCCTTTGCGCCACAGCTGCTGGCGGGAGCGCGACCAGAAGTGGGTGAGACCGGTGGCCAGGGTCGCTTCCAGGGCGGCCAGATTCATCCAGGCGACCATGAGCACCTCGCCGGTCTCCGCCTCCTGGACCACCGCCGGGATGAGCCCGTGCTCGTCGAACTTCAAGTTTCCCAGGCTCACGGCTCCAGCCGCACCTCCACACCGAGCTCGCGGAGGTGCCGCTTGGCCTCGGCGACGGTGTGGATCCCGAAGTGAAAGATCGACGCCGCCAGCACGGCGTCCGCGCGCCCCTCGACCAGCCCTTCGTACAGGTGCTCCAGCGAGCCGGCTCCGCCCGACGCGATCACCGGCACCTCCACCGCCTCGGCCACCGCCCGTGTGAGCTCGAGGTCGTAGCCGTCCTTGGTGCCGTCCCGGTCCATGCTCGTCAACAGGATCTCGCCGGCGCCGAGCTCGGCCGCCGTGCGCGCCCACTCGACCGCGTCGCGTCCGGCCGGCCGGCGGCCGCCGTGCGTGTACACCGCCCACCGCGGCGCGCCGGCCCCCGGGACCCGGCGCGCATCGACGGCGACCACGATGCACTGGCTGCCGAACCGCTCGGCGGCCTCCCTGATGAGGGCGGGGCGCTGCAGGGCCGCGGTGTTGAGCGACACCTTGTCGGCGCCGGCCCGCAGCAGGGCCCGCACGTCGCCGATCCCGCGGATGCCGCCGCCGACCGTCAGCGGCATGTAGATCCCCTCGGCCGTGCGGCCGACGACGTCGAGCATGATCTGCCGGTGCTCGTGGGAGGCCGTGATGTCCAGGAAGACCAGCTCGTCGGCACCCTGGGCGTCATAGGCCAGCGCGGCCTCCACCGGGTCGCCGGCGTCGCGGAGGTCGACGAAGCGCACGCCCTTGACGACGCGGCCGTCCTTGACGTCCAGGCAAGGGATGACGCGCTTGGCCAGCATGGGTTACTCAGAGGGGGGCTTCGCCCCCCTTGAGTCGGAGGGGGCCTTGACGGCCGCCTCCGAAGCCTCCCCCAGGATTCGGATTGCGCGGGCAGAGCCCGCGCACGAATTCAATGCGTGCAGTGCTGCGGGAAGATCGATGAGCCCGGTGTACAGGGCGCGGCCGACGATGGCACCCTCGACGCCGGGGATGGCGGCGAGAGCCAGGAGGTCGTCGAGGTTGGAGACGCCGCCCGACGCGAGAACCGGCATCCCGGTGGCGTCGGCCAGCGCCGCCGTGGCCGTCACGTTCGGGCCTTGCCCCGTCCCGTCCCGGCTCACGTCCGTGTAGAGCAGGGCCGCCGCGCCGGCCGTCCGGGCCCGGCGACCGAGCTCGATGACGGTGATCTCGGCAACCTCGGTCCAGCCCTTCACCGCTACCCGGGAATCGCGCCCGTCGACGGCGACGATGATGCGCCCCGGATGCTCCTGACACATGGTGGTCAGGAACGTGGGATCGAGGGCCCTGGTCCCCAGGACCACCCATCGGGCCCCGGCCTGGAACGCCGCCGCCACGGCGTCGGCATCCCGGAGGCCTCCGCCGACCGCAACCGGCACCGGCACCGCTTTGATGACCCGGGCGACCACGTCCGACTGCCTGGGTCGGCCCAGAGCCCCGTCCAGGTCGACGACGTGCAGGCGCTCGGAGCCGAGATCCACCCAGCGGCGGGCCATGGCCGCGGGATCCTCGGAGAATACGGTTTCCTGGTCGGCCCGGCCCTCGCGCAGGCGCACGCAGAGCCCTCCCCGGATGTCGACAGCCGGAATGACGGTCATCAGCCGCCTTTCACGACCGCGGCGAAATTCTCCAGCAGGCGCAGCCCCCAGCGCTGGCTCTTCTCCGGGTGGAACTGCGTCGCGAAGAACCGGCCGCGCTCCAGGGCTGCGGCGAAGCGCACGCCGTACTCGCACCAGGCGACCCGTACGGCGGTTCCCTCGGCGACGACCGGGTAAAACGAGTGCACGAAGTAAAAGTGGGCCCCCACGGGGATGCCCGCGAAGAGTCGGAGGTCGGCGTCGTAGTAGACACGGTTCCAGCCCATGTGCGGGATCTTCCGGCCGGGCGGGAAGCGCCGGACCACGCCGGGCACGATGTCGAGCCCACGGCCCTGGCCGAACTCCTCGCTGCTCGAGAAGAGCAGCTGATAGCCCAGGCAGATGCCGAGGAAGGGCCGCCGCCCGTCCAGGGCGCGCATCAACGGGGCCCGCAGCCCCAGCTGCTCCAGGTTCGTCATGGCGTCGTGGAACGCCCCGTCGCCGGGCAGCACGACAGCGTCGGCCTCGTCGACCACCCGGGGGTCCTGGGTGATCGTGGCCGGCACCCCGACCCTCAAGAACGCCTTCTCCACCGAGCCCAGGTTGCCGCGACCGTAGTCGATGACCGCGATCACAGGCTCGCCTCGCCTTCGGCTGCGGCTCGCACTACCACGATCACAACCGCCCCTTGGTCGAAGGCACGGCGTCGGCGATGCGAGGGTTGATCCGGCTGGCCTCGGCCAGCGCCCGGCCCACCGCCTTGAACACAGCCTCCGTGATGTGGTGGAGGTTGTGGCCGTAATGCATCGTCACGTGCAACGTGATCTCGGCGTTGAAGGCGAAGGCCCGGAAAAACTCCTGGAGCATGTCGAGGTCGAAGTTGGCCACCCGGGTGCGGGCCACCGGCACGTTGAACACGAGGAACGGCCGGCCGGAGATGTCGACGGCGGCCGACACCAGAGCCTCGTCCATGGGCACGAACGCGGTGCCGTACCGGACGATCCCCCGCTTGTCGCCGGAGGCCTCGCGCAGGGCCTGGCCCAGAACGATGCCGACGTCCTCTACCGTGTGGTGGATGTCTACCTCGACGTCCCCGCTGGCCTCCACCGTCAGGTCCATGAGTCCGTGCTTGGCCCAGGCCTCCAGCATGTGGCTGAAAAAGGGGATCGGCGTGCCCACCTTGGCGGCGCCGGTGCCGTCGAGGTTCAGGCTGATCGCCACGTCGGTCTCCTTCGTCTTGCGTTCCACGCGGGCCTGGCGCACCGCTCGGCTCATCGGCTCTCTCCTCCGGCCCGGACGTCGGCGGCCCGCCGGTGGCCGCCCAGGCCTTCGATGTCCGCCAGGGCGCGCAGATGTGGAAGGGCGGCCTGCAGGCCCGCGCTCGAGTACTCGATGACGCTCGACCGCTTGACGAAGTCCTCCACCCCGAGCGGCGAGGAGAAACGGGCGGTGCCTGCCGTGGGCAGGACGTGACTGGGGCCGGCGACGTAGTCGCCGACGACCTCCGGCGTCCGGCCGCCCACGAAGATGGCGCCGGCGTGGCGCACGCGCGGCAACAGCGCTTGCGGGACGCGCACCAGCAGCTCCAGGTGCTCGGGCGCCAGCAGGTTGGCCAGATCCGCCGCCTCTTCGAGCGTGCTGACCAGGACGAGGGCGCCGTGCCCCTGCAGGGCTGGGCCAGCGATCTCCTTGCGGGCGAGGCGTTCGAGCTGGGCGGCGAGCGCCCCCACGACGCGGGGCGCCAGGTCGGCAGCATCGGTCACGAGCACGGCCCGGGCCATGGGGTCGTGCTCGGCCTGGGCCAACAGGTCGGCGGCGATCCACTCGGGATCGGCATACGCGTCGGCGATCACGAGCACCTCGCTGGGTCCCGCGACCATGTCGATGCCTACGTCTCCGTACACCCTGGCCTTGGCCAGGGCCACGTAGACGTTGCCGGGTCCCACCACTTTGTCGACCTTCCGGATGGTCCTCGTGCCGTAGGCGAGCGCCGCGATGGCCTGAGCCCCTCCCACCCGCCAGGCCTCGGTGACCCCGGCGACGCGCGCGGCGGCCAGCACGGTGGGGTCCACGTTCCCGGCACGCCCGGGCGGGCTGACCAGGACGATCTCGGGCACGCCGGCGACGCGGGCAGGCACGGCCGTCATCAGCACCGTCGATGGATAGGCGGCGCGACCGCCGGGCACGTAGATCCCCACCCGGTCCAGCGCCCTGACCTCCTGGCCCAGAATCGAGCCGTGCTCGTCGGTGATCCGCCAGGTCTTGGGCAGGGCCGCCGCGTGGTAGCGCTCGATGCGCTCGGCGGCATACAGGAGCGCGGCGCGCACGGACGGCTCGAGGGCCCGCTCGGCGGCCTCCAGCTCCTCCGGCGGAATGGCCAGCGCCGCCGCCGTGGACACGGCCAGCCCGTCGAACCGCGCGGTGAGCTCCAGGAGCGCCGCGTCGCCGCGCTCGCGAACGGCGCACAGGATGTCGTCGACCGCCCGGGGGATGGCCGGATCGACGGCCGCCGGCGGCCGCGCCAGCTCGCGCGCCACGGCGGCCAGGCCCAGACGGCGGGCGTCGAGCGTGCGAATCATCGTCGGGAGCCCCGAGTGGCCGGCGGGGCCGCCGCACGCCCGCGCAGCTCGTCGAGAAGCTCGGTGACGGCCGCGTACTCCGTCTTCATCGACGCCCGGTTGACGATCACCCGGGCGGTGGAGCGCGCGATCTCGGCCACTTCGACGAGCCCGTTGGCCCGCAGCGTTTCCCCGGACTGCACGAGATCGACGATGCGCTCGGCCAGTCCCACGAGGGGAGCGAGCTCGATCGACCCGTCCAGGCGCACGATCTCCACCTGCACGCCATGCTCCGAGAAGTACCGCTCGGTCATCCTCGGGTACTTGGTGGCGACGCGAACCCACGACCATTTGGCGGGATCGTCGCGCTCCCACAGCTCGCGCGGCTCGGCCACCACCAGCCGACAGAAGCCGAAGCCAAGGTCGAGCGGCTCGTAGACGTCGGGCTCCTGCTCGAGCAGGATGTCCTTGCCGACGATGCCGAGGTCGGCGGCGCCGTAGGTGACATAGGCCGGAATGTCGGCCGGCTTGAGGAAGAGCAGCCGGAGGCCCCGGCGCGGGTCGCTGAAGATCAGCCGTCGCGACTCGGCGTCGATGCCATCCACGCCCAGCTCGCGCAGGAGCGCCAGCGCCCCGTCCAGCAGCCGCCCCTTGGGCAGGGCCAGGGTGAGTCGCTCCTTCACGGCCAGCGCTCGATGCGGGCGCCCAGCCCGCGCAGCTTCACCTCCAGCCGCTCGTAGCCGCGGTCCAGGTGATAGACGCGGGAGACCTCGGTCCGCCCGCCGGCGGCCAGCCCGGCCAGGACCAGGGCGGCCGAGGCCCGCAGGTCGGACGCCATCACCGGGGCGCCCTGGTAGGAGGGCACGCCCCGGATGATGGCCGTGGAGCCTTCCGTCTCGATCCGGGCGCCCATGCGCACCAGCTCGGCGGCGTGCATGAAGCGGTTCTCGAAGATCGTCTCGGTGATGCGAGACTGCCCGTCGGCCAGGCCCAGCAAGGTCATCAGCTGAGCCTGCATGTCAGTGGGGAAGCCCGGGAACGGGCTGGTGGTGATATCGGCCGGGCGCGGCCGCTCGGGGCCGCGCACGCGGATGCGGTCCGCCCCGATCTCGAGGGTCACGCCGCACTCCTCCAGCTTGGCCAGCACGGCGGTGATGTGATCGGGAACCAGCCCGGACACCAGCACGTCCCCGGCGGTGACGGCGGCCGCGACGAGCAACGTCCCCGCTTCGACGCGATCGGGAATGATCGAGTGCAATGCGCCGCCCAGGTCCGACACGCCCTCGATCTCGATGCGGGGAGTTCCCGCCCCGTCGATGTGCGCCCCCATGGCCTGGAGCAGGCGCGCGAGATCGACCACCTCCGGTTCCCGGGCGGCATTCTCGATGACCGTCGTGCCCTGGGCCAGGGTGGCCGCCATCATGAGGTTCTCGGTGCCCGTGACCGTCACCAGATCGGTGGCGATGCGCCCCCCCTTGAGCCGGCTGGCCCGCGCCACCACGTAGCCGTTCTCGATGGCGATCTCGGCCCCGAGCTTGGCCAGCCCCTTGAGGTGCTGGTCGATGGGACGCACCCCGATGGCGCACCCCCCGGGCAGGGCGACGCGGGCGGAGCCGTGACGGGCCACCAGGGGGCCCAGGACGAGCACGGAGGCGCGCATCGTGGAGACCAGGTCGTAGGCGGCGACGTCGCTGCTGACGTGCGGGACCCGGACACGGGCCCGGGACCCCAGCCGATCCACGGAGGCCCCCAGCGTCTGCAGCAGGCGCACCATGGTGTGGACGTCCTGGAGATCGGGGACGTTGGGAAAGGTGAGCGGTTCCGCGGTGAGCAGCCCGGCCGCCAGGGCCGGCAGCGCGGCATTCTTCGCGGCGCTGACGGAGACCGAGCCTCTCAGCGGGATACCTCCCTCGATCGCCAGTCGGGCCGGCATCAGGACACCCGGAGGGGGGCTTCGGACCATACGGAACGGGCGGAGATGAAGCGGGCGACGCCGGCGAGGTCGCGGTGAACCGCGGCATCGACCAGGCCGGCGTCCTCCGCCAGCCGCCGCACCGTCTCGGCCTGGTCGCCTCCGGCCGACTCGACCACGAGCCCGCCTCCCGGGCGAAGGACGCGCCTGGCCTCCAGGAGCAGCCCGGCCAGAACCACGAGGCCGTCGTCGCCACCGTCCAGCGCCATTCGCGGGTCGTGATCCCGGACTTCGGGCGCCAGGCCGGCGAGCAGACCCGTGGGCAGGTACGGCGGGTTGGAGACGATCAGATCGGCCACCCCAGGCCCCACTGCCGCCAGCACGTCGACGGCGGCCGGCAGGACCCGGCTCAGGCCCAGCCCGCGGGCGTTGTCGCGGGCGACCCGCAGGGCGGCCACCGCCGTGTCGGTGGCGACCACCAGCACGTCTCCGCGCTCGGCGGCGATGGCGGCGGCGACGCATCCCGAGCCGGTGCCGACGTCGACGACGACCGGGCGCCGGCCGGCCCGGGGCGGCGGCAGCAGACCCAGGGCGAGGTCGACCAGGACTTCGGTCTCCGGCCGGGGGACCAGGACGTCGGGACTCAGGCGCAGGCACAGCCCGCGGAAACTCTCCCAGCCCAGGATGCGCTGCAGCGGCTCACGGCGCCGGCGCCGCTCGACCGCCGCCTCGTACCGCGCGAGCAGGCCGGCGTCGGGCTGCTGACTCAGGAGCAGCCCGAGGTCGCCACGGCGAGCGCCGAGCAGGCCGGCCAGCAGCCATTCGGCGTCCGCGCGTGGCGTGTCGACCCCCGCAGCGGCCAGCCGCGTCGCCGCCGTGTGCAGCACCTGCGCCACCGTCGCGCCGGTCACGACGACACCCGCTCCAGCCGCTCGGCATGCTCGGCCGCCGCCAGCGCGTCGATGAGCTCGTCGAGGTCGCCCTCCAGCACGGCGCCCAGCCGATGCAAGGTCAGCCCGATCCGGTGGTCGGTGACACGGGCCTGGGGAAAGTTGTAGGTCCGGATCCGCTCGCTGCGCTCACCGGTGCCCACCTGGCTGCGCCGGTCGGCGGCGATCGCCGCCTGCTGCTCCTGCTGCGCGCGCTCCAGCAGACGGGCCTTGAGGACGCGCAGGGCCTTCGCCCGGTTCTTGATCTGCGACCGCTCATCCTGGCAGGTCACCACCAGCCCGGTGGGCAGGTGGGTGATGCGGACGGCCGAGTCGGTGGTGTTGACTCCCTGGCCGCCGGGCCCCGAGGAGCGATAGACGTCGACCTTCAGATCCTTCTCGTCGATCTTCACCTCGACATCCTCGGCCTCCAGCAGGACCGCCACCGTCACCGTGGAGGTGTGGATCCGCCCGGCCGACTCCGTGACCGGCACGCGTTGCACCCGGTGGACGCCACGCTCGTACTTGAGCCGGCTCCAGGCGCCCCGCCCCTGGACGAAGAGGATGATCTCCTTGAGTCCTCCGACACCGGTCGGGCTCGAATCCATCACCTCGACCTTCCAGCGCAGGCGCTCGGCGTACTTCGTGTACATCCGCGCCAGATCGGCGGCGAAGAGCGCGGCTTCGTCGCCGCCGGCGCCGGCCCGGATCTCGAGGAAGACGTTCTTGGCGTCGTTGGGGTCCCGGGGGACGAGGAGCCGCGTCAGCTCGCCCTCCAGGTCGGCCTGCTGGCGGCTCAGCTCCTCGATCTCGGCCTGGGCCAGGGCCTGGAGCTCGCGGTCGCTGTCCTCGGCGAGCAGGTGGCGGGCCTCGCCCAGGCGGCGCAGGATCTCGCGATACCGCTGAAAATGCTCGACGATCTCGGCGGTCTCGGCGTGTTCCTTCCGCAGACGGGCCAACTCGGTGGGATTACCGTAGAGACGGGGGTCGGCGAGCGCGCGGGACAACTCCTCCGAGCGCTCCTCGATCTGACGAAGCTTGTCAAACAGCATCGTGGCTCACCCGGCCCGACGCCGGCTCGGCCGAGCGCTCAGCTGGTCGGCGCAGCCTGTCGCTTGTACTTGCGCTGGAAGCGCTCGACCCGGCCCGCGGTGTCCACGATCTTCTGTTTGCCGGTATAGAAAGGATGGCACTTGGAGCAGATCTCCACGCGGATGTCGGCCCTGGTGGAGCGGGTGTGAATGACCTCCCCGCAGGCGCACGTGATCGTGGTCTCGACGTACTCCGGATGAATGCCAGCCTTCACGGCCTACCTCCTTAGAACGCCCAAGCATACCACCCCCCTGGCGGATCACCAAAGCCGGGTGGCGGCCGGCGGGCCTACCCCATCGTATGCATCGAGCTGAGGAACTCCTTGTTGGTGCGGGTCAGCTTGAGCTTGTCCAGCAGGAGCTCCATCGCCTCCACGGGGTTGAGCTGGGAGAGGGCCTTGCGGAGCAGCCAGACCTTCTGCAACTCGTCCTTCTCCAGCAACAGCTCTTCCTTGCGGGTCCCGGACTGCTCGATGTTGATGGTCGGGAAGATCCGCTTGTCCATCAGGCGGCGGTCGAGATGCACCTCCATGTTGCCGGTGCCCTTGAACTCCTCGAAGATGACGTCGTCCATGCGGCTGCCGGTATCCACGATGGCGGTCGCCATGATGGTGAGGGAGCCACCCTCCTCGATGTTGCGGGCGGTCGCGAAGAAGCGCCGCGGGCGCTGCAGGGCGTTGGCGTCGAGACCCCCCGACAGCACCTTGCCCGAGGAGGGAATGATGGCGTTGTGGGCCCGGGCGAAGCGCGTCAGCGAGTCCAGCAGGATCACGACGTCGCGCTTGTGCTCGACCAGTCGCTTGGCCTTTTCGATGACCATGTCGGCCACCTGGATGTGGCGCTGGGGCGGCTCGTCGAACGTCGAGGAGATGACCTCCCCCTTCACGGTGCGCTGCATGTCGGTCACTTCTTCGGGCCGCTCGTCGATGAGCAGCACGATGAGGTAGACCTCCGGGTGATTCTTGGCGATGGCGTGAGCGATCGACTGCAGCATCATGGTCTTGCCGGTCCGGGGAGCGGCCACGATGAGGCCGCGCTGCCCCTTGCCGATCGGCGTCAATAGATCCATCACCCGGGTGGTCAGATTCTCGGCGTCGTGCTCCAGCCGCAGCCGCTCCATGGGGTAGAGCGGCGTGAGGTTGTCGAAGAAGATCTTGTCCCGGCTCTGCTCGGGGGATTCGAAATTGATGGCCTCGACCTTGAGCAGGGCGAAATACCGTTCGGAATCCTTGGGCGGACGCACCTGGCCGGAGACCGTATCGCCGGTGCGCAGATCGAAGCGGCGGATCTGTGACGGGGAGACGTAGATGTCGTCCGGGCCGGGCAGGTAATTGTAGTCGGGCGCGCGGAGAAACCCGAAGCCGTCGGGCAGGACTTCCAGGACCCCTTCGGCATAGATCAGGCCGTCCTTCTCGGCCTGCGCCTGCAGGATCTTGAAGATCAGCTCCTGCTTCCTCAGGCCGCCCGTGTTCTGGACGTTCATCTCACGGGCGATCGTGCTCAGGTCGGCGATGGTCTTCTCCTTCAGCTCGGACAGGTTCAGGCCATTGCCGCTCTGGGCT
The DNA here is from genome assembly GCA_035709005.1 of Candidatus Methylomirabilota bacterium. NCBI lineage: Bacteria > Methylomirabilota (SeqCode) > Candidatus Methylomirabilota bacterium. The sequence continues at coordinate 13,645 of DASTFB010000016.1, forward strand.
GTCTCGGTCGTCGAATTCCCCTGGACTCTATCTCGGCGGGCGCTCATCAAACGGCTCCGGGGACGGCGTTGACCGCCGCCATGGCGTTAAGTGGTTGAACGGGACGCAGGTTTCTGCAGGGCTGGATGGTAATTCCCACATGATCCTCGCACCACTGCGTCAAAGTGTCAACGAATTTCTTGCTCGACGTGTTCACATCCGGACCTCCACGATCGCCCGTTGCTTCACCTCCTTGAGCCACTCCTCGAGCCTGGCCTCGTACTTCTGCCGGAACAGGATCTCCCGGGCCTGCTGCCGGATGCGCTGAAGGGCCTCCCCTTCCAGGGTCTGCTTGCTCTCCAGGCGGAAGAGGTGATAGCCCAGGGCGGAGCGGTACGGGGCGGAGTCTTGACCCTCGCCCAGCGCGAGGATCCGCGCTTCGATCTCCGCCGCCAGCTCCCCGCGCTTGAGGGTGCCCAGGTCCCCGCCATCCCTGGCGCTGGCATCGCGCGAATGCTGCCGGGCCAGCTCCGCGAAGTCCGCCCCGGCGGCCAGCTGCTCGCGGATCATCTCCGCTCGGATGCGGGCCGCCTCCCAGGCGGCCTCGGAGGCGTCGGCCGGGGTGATCAGGATGTGCCGGGCATGATACGGGAGACCCGTCTCCAGCTTGGCCCGATTGTCGGCCAGATACCGGTCGATCTCCTGTTCGGTCACCGAGATCCGGAGGGTCACCTTGCGGCGGATCACCTTGGCGATGCGCACAGTTTCGCGCACGCGCTTGCGGACGGCGTCGAGGCTCAGCCCCTGCTCCCTGACCAGGGTCTCGATCTGGGCCTGGTTCGTGGCCCCGAACCGCTTCATCCGCTCGGACAGCTCTTCGTCCACCTCGCTGTCATCGACGAAGATCTTCTCCCGGTCGGCTTCCTGCAGCTGCAGTCGCGTCTCGATGAGCCGGGTCAGGAACTGGCGGGCGAGCTCTTCGTCGGAGCCCGTCACCCGGCCGCGGTTCTCCTGGCGGTAGGACATCACGGTCTCCTGGACCTCGCCCAGCGTGATCGCGTCGTTGTTCACCACGGCCACGATGCGATCGGTCACGTCGGACGCCTCGGCGCTCCGGGGCGCCGCCGGCTCCGGCGCCTTCGGCGGGGCGACCGCCGCGGGTGGTGGGGCCGGCTCCGGGGCCGCGGTGGTGCTGGCGGTCCCGCAACCACTCAGCAGGAGCGCGGCCACGGCCAGCGCGAGAAGGGCCGTCATGCGCGAGCGAGCTCCCCGAGCAGGGCCAACAGCGAGTCCCGGACGGCCGGCCAGCCCCCGCGGTCGATGACGGCCTCCAGCGTGAACTCCCGCTTCATCTGTAGCCGTCCCCGGCTGCGCTGGATGACCCCCACGAGGCGCTCCGGGTCGAGCCGGGTGGACGGGGCGAACGTGACGAGCGCCCGGCCCTCACCGGCCTCGATGCGCTCCACGTGCAAGCCCCGGGCGGCGACCCGGATCCGGACGATGTCGAGCAGCTGCTCGGCCGGCGGCGGCAGGGGGCCGAAGCGGTCGGCCAGCTCGGCGGCGAGGTCGCCCACTTCCTCCTCGGTGTGAGCGCCAGCAAGACGCTTGTAGAGTGCCAGCCGCTGGTTGACCTCGGAGACATAGTCCTCTGGTAAGAAGCCTTCGACGTTCACGCTCACGACCGGCTCGACGGTCGCGGCAGTCGGTTCGCCTTTCAATTCTCGCACGGCTTCCGCCAGGAGCTTCGAATAAAGATCGAAGCCCACGGCGGCGATGTGCCCGTGCTGCTGGGCTCCCAGCAGATTGCCGGCGCCGCGGATCTCCAGGTCGCGCAGGGCCAGCTTGAAGCCCGAGCCCAGGTCGGTGAGCTCCTGGAGCACCCGGAGCCGCCGCTGGGCCTGCTCGTCGACCCGGCCGTCGGCGGGGATGAGCAGGTAGCAGAAGGCCTGCTGGCGCTCGCGGCCGACCCGCCCGCGGAGCTGGTAGAGCTGGGCCAGCCCGAAACGATCGGCCCGGTTCACGATGATGGTGTTGGAGGCGGGGATGTCGAGGCCCGACTCGATGATGGCGGTCGAGACGAGCACATCGGCCTGACCGCTGACGTACTTCACCATGGCTGCTTCCAGCTCCCGCTCCCGCATCTGGCCGTGGGCCATCACCAGCCGCGCGTCGGGCACGAGCTCGCTCAGCAAGCGTGCCATCGAGGGCAGGGACTGGACCCGGTTGTGCACGAAGAAGACCTGGCCACCGCGCCGCAGCTCCCGCTCCACCGCCTCCCGGATCACCGCCTTGTCGAAGCGGCGAATCATGGTCTCCACGGGCAGGCGGTCCAGCGGTGGCGTCTCGATCACCGACATGTCCCGGGCGCCCGAGAGGGACATGTAGAGGGTGCGGGGAATGGGCGTGGCCGTGAGGGCGAGCACGTCCACCGCCGCCCGGAATTGCTTCAGGCGTTCCTTGTGGGCCACGCCGAACCGGTGCTCCTCGTCGACGATGAGCAGTCCCAGACGCTTGAAGGCGACATCCCCGGACAGGAGGCGATGGGTCCCGATGACGACGTCGACGGTGCCGGCCCGAAGCCCCTCCACCACGGCCTTCTGCTCGGCCGGAGACCGGAAGCGCGACAGCAGCTCGACCCGCGCCGGGAAGGCGGTGAAGCGCTCGGCGAAGGTCGCCCAGTGTTGCTGGGCCAGGACCGTGGTGGGGACGAGCACCGCCACCTGCATACCGTCCGCCACCGCCTTGAAGGCGGCGCGCAGCGCCACCTCCGTCTTACCGTACCCGACGTCGCCCGCGACCAGACGATCCATGGGACGGTTCGATTCCATGTCCTGCTTGACGTCGGCGATAGCCCGCAGCTGGTCGGCCGTTTCCTCGAAGCGGAAGGCCGCCTCGAACTCCCGCTGCCAGGCCGTATCGCCGGCGAACCCATGGCCCTCCGCCACGGCGCGGCGGGCGTAGAGCCTCAGCAGCTCTTCCGCCATCTCGCGGAGCGCGGCCCGCACCGATTCTTTGACGCGCTGCCAGGAGGCGCCGCCCAGCCGGTCCAGACGGGCGGCGGTCGCGTCACCGCCGAGGTACTTGGAGATGAGATCCAGCCGCTCCACCGGGAGGTAGAGCTGGTTGCCGTCCGCGTACTCCAGGAGCAGATAGTCGCCATCGCGATCGCCTACGTGCATGGTGCGCAGGCCGAGGTAGCGTCCGATCCCGTGGTCGTCGTGAACGACCAGGTCGCCGACGGCGAGATCGGTGAAGGCGGTGATGGGGGATCCCCGCTGGTATCGGGGCCGCCGGAGCGTGCGGCGCCGGGCGCCGAACATCTCCGCCTCGGTGAGCACGATGAGCCCCAGGGCAGGGATGGCGAAGCCGCTGGAGCACTCGCCCACGACGACGGCCAGGCCGTCCGCCGTCCCCAACCCCGCCGCGTCCGCGGCCTCCAGCCCGTGCTCGCGGAGGATCTGGCGCAGGTGCTCGGCCTGGTGGCCATCGGCGGCGACCAGTCGCACCCGGAAGCCCTCGCGCCGCCACCCGCGGATCTCCTCGGCAAGCTGAGCGAACCGCCCCGAGTAGCGGCCGACGCTCTCGGTCTCCAGCGTGAACCCGGGTGGGCCGGAGGCGCCGGGCACCAGCTCCAGCTCGACGCGCTGCCGCGGGGCCAGCCGCTCCCCGAGCGGCGGCTGATCCGGAGTCTCCGCGGCGACCTCGTCGAGCACCCGAGGGCTATCGATGACGACGGCGGCGGTCGCCGGCAGGTAGGCGATCAGATCGGCCGGGTCGGGGGCGGAGCCGTCGGCGGCGCCCTCGAGCGGCAGCACGACCAGCTCGTCGAGGGCTGCGTGCGAGCGCTGGGACGTCGGGTCGAACAGCCGGATCGACTCTATCTCGTCCCCGAAGAACTCCAGGCGGGCCGGGGCCGGATGCGTCGGGGCGAAGACGTCCACGATGCCGCCCCGCAGGCTCCACTGCCCCACCTCGACCACCGTGTCGACCCGCTCGTACCCGGCGGAGGCCAGGGCCTCCAGGAGCAGCTCACGATCGAGGCTGTCGCCGACCGACAAGCGCAGTGTGGCGGCGCTGAAGGCGCCGGGGGCGGGCAAGGGCACCGCGAAAGCGGCCGCAGTGGCGACGACGACCAGAGGCTCGCCGGAAAGCAGCCGCCGGCAGATGAGCGCCCGCTCGGCATCGGCTTCCCGCTGGCGGCCCCCACGCCAAAGGCGGGGTTCGCGCTCGGGAAATTCCACGGCCGGGGCGCCGAAGAACCTCAGGTCTTGAGCCCACGAGCGAGCCTCGGGCAGCGAGGCGGCCAGTACCAGGGCCGCGCGCGGGGTAGCCTGCAGCAGCTCGGTCACCACCAGCGGCCGGACGGCCCCGGTGAGGCCGGCCACGCGTAGGCAAGGGTGTCCCGCGGCAAAGGCTTTCGCCAGAGCTTCGAAGGACGGCCACTGTTCAAGCATGTTGTTGGACAGGGCATGGGCACCCGGGCTGTCGCCCGCCCATGCCCCGCCGGAATCACCGGCGGCTGTTGATCGCTCGCCCGATCAGAGTCCCGACGACCGTGCTGATCGTCCGCTGGGCGTCCTTTTACTACGCTACCGCACTACGCTACCGCGAACCGCGGGCCAGGTAAAACGACAGCGTCTCCAGCTCGATGGAGAGATCCACGTCCTTGAGACGGACGTCCCGCGGCACCCGGATCCGGGTCGGCGCGAAGTTGAGCACAGCTTTGATCCCGGCCGTCACCAGCTGATCGGCCACGGCTTGCGCGGTCTCGGCCGGCACCGCGACGATCCCGATCTGGATGGAGCGGGCCCGCACCTCCCGAGCGAGGTCGCGGGCCGGGAAGACCGGGACGCCGCTGACCTCCCGGTGATACTTGGCCGGGTCGTCGTCGAACACGGCCACGATGCGGAAGCCCTGACGGCTGAACCCACGGTAGTGGAAGAGGGCCGAGCCGAGATTGCCCAGGCCCACCAGGGCCACCGGCCACTCCCGGTCCAGGCCCAGAATCCGCTGCAGCTCGGCTTTCAACCCGGAGACGTAGTAGCCGATGCCCCGGACGCCGAACTCGCCAAAGTAGGCCAGGTCTTTACGGACCTGCGCGGAGTTCAGGTTGAAGCGCTCGGCCAGGTCCTGGGACGAGATCGTCTTGACGCCGTCCTCCTCGAGCTGGAGCAGGCAACGCGTGTAGACGGACAGGCGGCGGATCGTCATCTCGGGAATCTTGGGCGGCCGGTAGGCTGAGCGCCGGGGCATGGGCTAGCGCGTCGGGGCGGGCGCGCTACTCCGCGCCCGCCCGCTCGGGCTCTCTACCTGATCGGCTGAACGAACAACAGGATGATGGCGATGACCAGCGTGTAGATGGCCAGCGACTCGATCAGGGCCAGACCGATGATCATCGCGGTCTGAATGCGCGCCGCCGCGCCTGGCTGACGGGCCATGGCTTCGACAGCCGACGCAATCGCGCGCCCCTGCCCCAGGCCGCAGAGGCCGGCGGCGAACGCCATGCCGAGCCCGGCGGCCAGGACCGCGAACGGCCCGACCCAGCCGCCGCCTTCTCCGCCGGCGGGCGCCTGGGCCATCGCCAGGCCGGGGATCGCGAGTACTGCCATGCCTGCGACAACCAGTGAACGTCGCACGAACTGACCCTCCTTGTGGCTTAGGGGTGCTCCGCGTGATGCTCGGCGTGCTCGGTGGCGCCGGCGATATACAGCATGGTCAGCATGACGAAGATGAATGCCTGCAGGAACGACACCAGGATCTTGAGCGGGAACAGGAAGCCGACGGTGAAGACGATCATGACCAGGCTGCCCAGCCCGCCCACGACCACCGCCGCGGCGCCGCCCGACAGGGCCCAACCCAGCAGCCCGTCCAGCCCCATGAGGAAGAAGATGATCGCGAGGAGAATGTGACCGCCCGTCATATTGCCGAAGAGACGGAGCGACAGCGACAGGGGCCGGGCCAGATGGCTGATGATCTCGATGGGGATCATCAGCAGCTTGATGGGCGCCATTCCCAGCGACCAGGGCATCGGTCCGGTGAAGTGGTTCAGGTAGGTCAGCAGCCCTTGCGTCCGGATCCCGATGTAATGGTAGGCGACGAAGACGATGAGCGCGCAGGCGGCCGTGGTGTTGAGGTTCGCGGTCGGCCCGGCCAGGCCCGGCACGAGTGAGATCAGATTGCCGGTCAGGATGAAGAGTCCCAGGGTCGCGATGAGGGGCAGGTACTGGCGCCCGGCTGGACCGATGACGTCGTCGATCATGCCCTGGAACTGCTCCAGCACCACCTCCATGAAGTTCTGCAGGCCGCGGGGGACGAGCGCCACCCGCCGGGAGGCGGTGAACGCGACCACCGCGAGCACGAGCATCACCAGCCACGTGTACGTCACGTGGTCCGGGATGGGGGCCAGCCGGAGGATCGGAGGGTGTTCGATCGCTCCCATCACACGACCTCGGCGCGGCCGGCGGCGCGCAGGCCCAGGACGATGACCGTGCCGGGCACGATCGCCAGCCCCACCAGGAACCCGACCGGGTGCACCATTCCCGAGGCCAGGAGGACGACGAGCCCGGCCAGCAGGACGAGGAAGCGCACGCCGGCGGTGGCGGCCCAGACGACCCGGCGGGACGCCGCGCCGGGACCGGCCACGATGCCGGCGTGGTGCACGAGCCACCAGAAGTTCACACCGGTCAGCACGCCGGCTGACGCTATTCCCAGCCCGGCCTCGACACCGACCAGCCCGTACGCGAGGCCGGCCAGCACCGCGGTCGTGATCGCGCTGGCCCACATCACGCGCGCTCTCAGCTCACGCATCGTCCTTGAGGTTCCGCTCCGCGCTCTTGACCGAGCGAAAGAGGGTGACGAAGCCCGCAGCGATTCCCAGCCCCAGTCCCACGAGTGTCAACCACGGGCTTGTGCCCAGCCACCGGTCGGCGTAGTAGCCGGTGCCCAGGCCGATCACGGTCGCCAGCACCAGAGCCACGCCGATCGAGGCCAGCTCGCCGACGGACTTCCAGGCCGGCTCGGGCCCCGACGCCATGTGAAGAAGGACACTAGCACATCGGCACCAGATGGACAAGACGAGGCAAGCTACTGATTCCGTGTCGATTTCCGACATCGGACACACGCGGGTACCGTACAACCGCCCTCAACCGAACATGCCCCCCATGCGCGCGCCGGCGATGCGGTTGATGAGCACCAGCGTCACGGCCGCCACCACGATCAGAATGACGCCCAGCGCGGCGGCCTCGTTGGCGCTTCCGGCGATGTAGAAGGAGAAGATACCGACCGTCATCGTTTCCCAACCGCCCAGCGAGAGGAAGAGCACGGCGGAGGCCTCCTGCAGCGACGTCATGAAGGAGAACAGGGAGCCGACCAGGACCCCGCGCCAGATGAGGGGCAGCGTGATGTCCCGGAACGTGCGCACGCCCCCCGCGCCCACGCTGGCCGCCGCTTCCTCCATCGAACGATGCACCAGCAACAGCGAGGCGTACGAGCCGCGCACGGTGTACGGCAACCGCCGGACCGCGAGAATGAGGGGCAGGATGATCCAGTAGCTGGTGAGACCGCGCTCGAGACCGGGCAACGGGACGTGGAACGCCCGGATGTAGGCGATGCCGATGGCCGTCCCAGGAATGGCCAGGATCAGGGTGTTCAGGCCGTCTAGCATGTCGCGCCCGGGCACCCGGGTTCGAGCCAGTAGCCAGGCGATGGGCACGCCCACCGCGATGCACAGGGCTACGGCCAGGCCGGCGTAGAGAAACGTGTTCACGATGTACTTCGGTGTCTCCACGATGACCCGCTCGAAGTACTGCAGCGTGTACTGCTCCGGGAACGGCGTGAGCGACCAGCCCCGGCCGACGGAGGCCAGGACCACGCCGAGGTAGGGAATGAACGAGGCCAGCATCACCAGCGACAAGAACAACACCACCGCCGCCTGTCCGGCACCCGACAACCGGCGGCGGGCCACGCGGGAGTACGCCAGCGACGAGTAGTCTTTGATGGCGACGTAGCGCCGGGCCGCGACGAGGAACACCACGGCCAGCACGACCATGAGGGCCGAGATCACGATGCCCATCCGGAAGAGGCGCCGGTCCACGAACTGCACGATGTTGAGATAGGCCTGCGCGGCCAGCAGGTCGTGGACGCCCAGCACGAGCGGGGTGGCGAAATCCGAGAACGTCCAGATGAAGACGAGCAGAGCCCCGGCCACGTACCCCGGCGTCGTCAGCGGCAGCGTGATCGTGCGCAGCTTGCGCCAGCCACGGGCGCCGACGCTCTCGGCCGCCTCTTCCAGCGCAGGATCGATCTTGGCCAGGGCGTCGACGACGTTGAGCGTGATCATGGGGAACAGGTGCAAGGCCTCCACCAGCATCACGCCATGGAGGCCATAGATGAAGTTGAACGGGCGGGCGACCCCCAGCCAGTCCATCAGGAGCACGTTCACGGTGCCGGCCCGGCCCAGGATGAAGGTGACGCCGAGCACTCCCACCAGGGGCGGCGAGATGATGGGGATCAGCGTCAGATAGCTGAACAGGCTGCGGCCGACGAAATCGTAGCGGACGAGCAGAAACGCGATCGTGACGCCCAGGGCCGAGGTGGCGGCCACCGTTCCCACGCCCAGCAGCAGCGAGTTGACGAGCGAGCGCCGGTAGAATGCGTCGCCGGCGAACTCCACGAAATGGCCGACGGTCAGGCGGCCGGCCTCGTCCGTAAAGGCATCCCAGAAGATCCGCAGCAACGGATAGACCAGGAACAGCAGCAAGAAGAGCCAGATGGCGGCGACGCCGAGGGCGGGCGCGAGGGCCACGCGCCCGCCCGGCCGCGCGGCGGCGGCGACGCCGTCAGTCATCGGCCAGCGTCAAGGCCGTCGAGGACGGAAAGGACAGCGTGACCGGCGCGCCGGGCGCCAGCACTTCGTGGTGCCAGGGGTCGCGCACGTCGACCTTGAGGAGCGGGCCCGCCGTGGTCTCTACGTCGTAGCGGAGGGTGCTGCCCAGATAGGAGGCGAGCACGACGCGACCCGGACAGGCATTCTCGGGCCCCGGGTGCAGGGCGATGTTCTCGGGGCGCACCGCCAGCACGCAGCGCTGGCCCGGCCCCACTGTGCCGCCCGGGCGTCCGCGCAGCGCCCCGAGCGTCGTCTCCACGACGACCCGGCCGTCCGCCACCTCCCGGCAGATGCCGGCGATGAAGTTGTTCACCCCCACGAAATCCGCCACGAAGCGTGTGCCCGGCCGCTCGTAGAGCTCTTTGGGGGCCGCGATCTGTAGGATTACGCCCTGCCGCATGACGGCCACGCGATCCGACAGCGATAGCGCTTCCTCCTGGTCGTGGGTGACGTACACCGTAGTGATCCCGAGCTCGCGCTGCAGACGCCGGATCTCGGTGCGCACGTGCATGCGGATCTTGGCGTCCAGGTTGGAAAGCGGTTCGTCGAGGAGGAGAATTTCGGGGTTGAGCACGAGCGCGCGGGCCAGGGCCACCCTCTGCTGCTGACCTCCCGACAGCTGGCCCGGATAGCGGGCCTCCAGCCCCACCAGGTTGACCTTGCTCAAGACGTCGGCCAGGCGGCGCTCGATCTCGGCGTCAGGCCGCCGGCGCAGCCGGAGCCCGTAGGTGATGTTCGCGCGCACCGTCATGTGGGGCCACAGGGCGTAGTTCTGGAAGACCATCCCGATGTTGCGGGCGTGCGCCGGCATGCCGTCCACCCGCCGAGGGCCGAACCAGATCTCGCCGCTGTCGGGCGTGTAGAACCCGGCGATCAGCCGCAAGAGCGTGGTCTTGCCGCAGCCCGAGGGTCCGAGCAGCGTGAACAGCTCGCCGTCGGCGACATCGACGGTGGCACCGTCCACGGCGACGACGCCGGCAAACCGCTTGACGACGCCGCGCAGCGAGATGGCGCTCACGGCGGTCCGGGGCTCACCCGCTCAGGGCTTCTTCCACACCGCCTCG
>DASTFB010000017.1 GCA_035709005.1 Candidatus Methylomirabilota bacterium
CCGGCGACTCCCGGATCAGCTCCTCGGCCGTGTCGACGACCACGCTCCTGACGAGGAAGAACGGCTCACGCTCGAACTCGTGGTGATAGAAGGTCGAGAGCAGCGCCCAGTAGAGCGGAGCGTGGCCGCCGGCGAGCGGCCCGAACAGGCCGCCCGGCACCTGCGCGAACAGCGGAGGTGGGACGGGCATCTCGTCAGGAACCTACCGCATGACGGCCCGCTTGGCCACGCTCAGGTCCACGATCTCCACACCTGCGACTGAGCTCGTACGGCGTGGATCGCGTCAGCACGCTATCCAAGCAGTCCTTGCCGTAGGAGTTTCCTGGCGAGTTCGTAGATATCGCTCTTGTCTCTGGATCGCCGACGGCCGACCGCGACAATGAGAACGGTGACCTCTCGTCGCTCGACGCGGTAGACGATGCGGTACCGTTGACCGACGGCGCGGACACTGCGGAAGCCAGCAAGGTCGGCGATCAGCGGCTTGCCCTGTTGCTCGGGCGATCTGGTGAGCTGATCGGCGCGTTGCGTGATGAGACGTCTGATGCGTTGGTCCGGGATGGCTTCGACGAGCTTGAGCGCGGTCTCAGTCCAGGTGATCGTGAACGCGCGATCCGCGCTCATACGCCGAGACGCTTCTTGGCCTCCGTATGACTGACCGTGCGCCCACGCTTGAAGTCCTCGAGACTTTCTCGGAGCGCCGTGACCATCTCGGGGTCCCCGAGAATCTCCAGTGTTTCGACGATGCTCTCGTAGAACTCCCACGGCAGAATCGCCAGCACGGGCTCGCCGCGACGCGTGATCGTCACGACGCGCTCTGGCGTCCGAGCGAGCTTCTCGGGGAGCTCCAGGAGAGCCTTGCGCGCTTCGGAAATCGTGAGTTCGGTCATCGGCGCCTCTTGTACAGACCAATGTACAAGCGGATGGACGGATTCGCAACCACGAACCGGCTGGAAGGGCTATCGGCATCGTGGACCTCGCAGCCGCGGCGAGGCTCCAGGGCGGGTCGGGCCGTGGGCCTCGCGGAGGCGTGCTACTTCCGGGGGCCCGAGCCGAGAGGGCGACGGGGTGAGGAGCGTCTACACGCCGTCTACACGCACAAAACGGGCACCTCGGAGTCCATCCGAAGTGCCCGTTTTCAATGGTGGGCCGTCAAGGACTCGAACCTTGGACCCGCTGATTAAGAGTCACATCCGGCAGGGCAGCATCGGACACCATCGCGCAGAATCCGCAACAATGACGCGGCTGAAACGCGCCGACCTGGGCTCGATTCTGTGCGTTGCTTGATCTGGCTTTTCCCCCAGTTTTGACCCGCCCAGGTTGCCCGCCGGCATCAGGCGTTGACCGGCTGGCGCCCAAACTTCTGCCGCTTGAGTGTGGGCAGATTCCTGATGGTCTTGCCGACTCTCTCCTCGGCTAGCCGCAGCTCATAGAGGCTCTGGAGGTTGAGCCAGAATTCTGGGCTCGTGCCAAAGAAGTGCCCCAAGCGCAGGGCGGTGTCGCCGGTGAGGGCCCGCTGTCCGTTCAGGATCCCCGTGATGCGGTTCGTCGGCACCTTCACCTGGCGGGCCAGTTCCGCGGCGCTCATACCGAGCGCCTTCAGTTCTTCAGCAAGATGTTCGCCAGGATGGATCGCCAAGCGTGCCATGGTTTGCTTTCCCGTCCCCTAATGATAGTCCACGATTTCAACATTGACCGGGCCCACGGAACCCTCCGGCCACTCGAAACAGATGCGCCACTGGTCGTTGATGCGAATGCTGTACTGGCCCGTCCGGTCGCCGCTCAGCGTCTCGAATCGGTTACCTGGCAAGGCAGCCAAGTCCTTCACCGACACGGCCGCGTCAAGACGATCGAGCCTCAGCTGCGCGGACCGTGCGAACCCAGAGAACGCCTTAACTCGCTTCCCGGCGGCAAATTCTCGAGTGCGCTTGTCCCGGTAGCTGACGATCATCTCCTATGGTGGCGTAGATTATGCGTGACGTCAAGCGTAACTGTTAGGGATGGGAGACCTCAACCGCGCCAGCCGTCCTGCCTGCGCGCCGGGAGTTCCTGGTCAGCGCGGGGCGCTCGCGCGGCTGTGGACGGAGGAGCCACTGCCTTTCTGTTTACCCCGAGTTCACCCGGAGATGGGCTGCGGTCCTCACGCTGGAAACCGACAAGCGTCTGTCATTATGTCTGGTCCCTTCTGTCAGTCGTTGCAGAAGACGAAGGGACGCGGGCGACGAACGAAGCCGTGTGGCATGCTGGGCGAGCAGCCCCCTATCCGCGGGTCGCGGTCTTTGCCACTCGCCGTCTACCGCTCGCGGTCATCGGCCGGGGTACAAGCGACGCGAGCGCCGGGTCCGCTGCACTGGGTGGTTCGGGCGGCCCTTGAACGTCCTTGTTCAACCCCACGATCCGGTGCGTGCTCATCTACCACGTCGAGCCCTCGACAAGGAGAAAATCGAGTCTCGACCCACTCTGGCGCAGCCGGATCAGTGGAGCGTATTCGGGGTCGTTGTACCAAGCCCGTGCCTGCTCCATCGACGGGAACTCAATGAGAGTGAGACCGGTGAGCTGAGGTGGGGTGCCTTCAAGCACTTCCCAGGGATCACTCGATCGGACGATGTATTTCCCACCGTGCTTCGCAACGAGTTCTCCGACCTTCTCGCGATACGTCGGGCCCCATGAGGCATCCCAAATATTGTAGAGTCCGACCGCATAGGCTGCCATACCCCCTCCATCCGATTCTGTTTGCACGCCAGGTTGTTCGCCCTGGTCAGGTGCACGGCGGCGAATAGAGATAGAAGCCGGCGTCGTACCAAGTTTCCTCGAACCGCGCGCCTCCTCGCCCGCCGGGTGCATGTGCCGGGGCAGGTGGGCATTGGCGTCGAACTTGACGAGAACTGTGCGAGCATCTGTCGTGTCGTCGTTACGGAGTAGTTTCCAAGCGATCCCGGGCCATTTCGTCGGAACCCAGTCAAAGTTTGCTGGAGTCGATCTCGACAACTTTTGCCAAATGGTCCTCTCCTCAACGTCGCCATCAAGGCTGCTACGATCGGGACGGGGCCGTCATTCCGCTGGCACGATACGCCGCCGTGCGCGAGCAGGAACGATCCGGCGGAGGCGGCGAGGCGCTGACCGTCGAGCCGAAGGCTCAACTTGCCCTCCACGACGTACCAGGCTTTCCGTTGTGGCATGCGTGTACCAGTTTCCCTGAGTTGTTCGGGTCGCCACGAGTCATTGCACGGGGACGGCCAACGGTTCGCCCTTCTTCGCAACGTGGAAGACCAGGAATTTCAGAGGCGCCGTCTGGCTGGCATTCTTGTCGTCGTGCACGGTGCGGGGCGGCAGGCTGCCGCTCTGGCCCACAGTAAGTGTGACGGATGGCTTGCCTGCGATCTCCAAGAGCATCGTTCCTTCGAGGATGTAGGCGAAGGCGTCGCCCGGGTGATAGTGCTTGCCCATGTTGGCGCCGGGCGCAAGCTCGGCCATGAACATGCTGGCTTCCTTCCCATCGCTCGTGACGAGGTCCGCCTTGTACAGTTCCGCCACGCTCACCTTGCCCTGTTGCATGGCGTTGACGAGCCCGGCTGCCGTGACCCCGAGGACCATTCCGAAAACGAGCGCTGCGCCTACCGTGAGCGTTGAGCGTCTCATGAGAACCTCCTGGCTCCTGAAGGTCGGACGTGACCGACCTCTTCGCAACCGTAGTGCCATACGCCGACCGACGCGGAAGTGCCCGCGGCATCCGTAGTTTTCCCTGTTGTCTCGGATGCCGACCCGCCATAGACTTCTGGTCGCGCTGGCTGTGGTATACCAGTTGCGGCCACGGGAGGGTTCGGATGGCGGATTCGACCTCGCTCCATCCCACGGACCGCATCCTCGGCAACGCCACAGCGATGGCCGAGTTGCGTGCACAGATCCGTCACCTCGCCACCTTCGACACCGTAGGAAGTCCCCATGTACCCACCCTGCTGCTGCAGGGCGAGACAGGTACGGGCAAAGGACTGCTCGCGAGGGTCATCCACGACAGCGGTCCGCGCGCTCACGGGCCATTCGTGGACGTCAACTGCGCCGCCATTCCAGAGCATCTGCTCGAAGCCGAGCTGTTTGGTTTCGACGTCGGTGCCTTCACCGACGCCAAGCGCGCGAAGCCCGGGCTGTTCGAGTCAGCTTCCGGCGGCACGCTCTTCCTCGATGAGATCGAAGCGTTGCCGATGACCCTACAGGGTAAGCTCCTGCGATCGATCGAGGACAAGCGCGTGCGTCGACTCGGAGCGGTTACCGAGCACGCGGTGGACGTGAAGGTCGTGGCGGCCGCGCAGCGCCAGCTCCACGAGGCGGTGGCCGAGAAGCGCTTCCGACCGGATCTCTACCACCGCCTTGCCGTCGTCGTCGTCCAGATTCCGCCGCTGCGCGAGCGGTCTGACGACATCGTTTTGCTGGCGAAGTACTTCCTGAATGTCTACGCCAGCGCACATGGACTCGCCACAAAGCAGCTTGCTCCCGATGCGCAAACGTGGTTGTGGACGTACGACTGGCCAGGAAACGTACGCGAGTTAGCGCACCTCATGGAGCGGATCACATTGCTCGTGCCTGAGCCGGTCGTCGTTGCACACGTGCTGAAGCGCCTGTTGGTCACGCATCCGCGTCTCGCAGGTCCATCGGTGCCGGAGACGTCCGTTCCGTCGATTGTCGGCGGGGACGAGGAGCAGATCCGAGCAGCCATCGCTCGAACCCATGGCAACGTCGTGCGGGCCGCGCGCCTCCTGGGGCTGAGTCGAAACGCGTTCCGCTATCGGATGCTCCGCTATGGTATCGAGCGTCGGCCCACGGCGCACGCGGACGGTCCTGCCGAACGCCACGCCGAAGTCTCGGAGAATGATTCGGGTGGCGCAGTCCACGTCCACGTGGACGGTGCGGAGCCGACCTGGGAGAAGAAGCTCGTTGCGGTCGCGACCATCCACCTGACGTTCCCTCGGACAGCGGACATCGATGCGGCGCATCCTCAGCCGTGGACGCTTGCGAAGCGCTGGGAGCAGATCCTCACGGACAAAGTGCACGGCTTCGGAGGCATCCTCCTCAACAGCAGCCCGTGTTTATTCACCGCGCTGTTCGGTATCCCACACACGCTGGAGCAGATGGCGGTACGTGCCTTACACGCTGCGCTCGCAATCCGCCACGCCGTGGCCGAGACGGCGACGGTGGACAGCCCTGAGCTGCGCGCCGCCGTCCACCTTGGCGACGTGCTCCTGGACCTCCGGCCCCCCTTTATTCCCGCACGGCTTCTCGCTGTTGGCGATACCTTGGCCTATCCCATACGGCTGCTCGGTCAGGCTGCAGCCGGCGAGGTCGCCGTCTCGTCCGCCGTCCAGCGTGTCGTCGCGCGCGACTGCTCGCTGGTCGCGCGCGAGATCGTCGTAGAACTCGGCGGTGCGAGTCCGGATCGTGCGTACATCGTCACCAGCATCCGGCCGGTCGGTGCTCACCGCACTAGCCGGTTCGTCGGACGCGAGCGTGAGCTCGCGGAACTCTCCCGGATGCTCGACCACGTGTCGCAAGGACGCGGGCAAGTGGTGGCCATCGTTGGCGAGGCCGGTGTCGGCAAGTCGCGGCTGCGCCATGAGTTCACCGAAGCCGTCCGCGCGTCGTGCCTTGTCGTCGAGGCCGTCTCCTCACCCGGGCAGTCGCATGCGTTTGTGCCGCTCATCGAGATGCTCAAGCGCTATTTCGCAATCGACGCCCGTGACGACAAACGGATGCGGCGTGAGAAGGTCACCGAGCGAGTCCTCACCCTCGACAAGCATCTCGAGGAGACGCTGCCGTATCTTCTCCCGCTCCTCGATGTCGTCGATCCTCGCTCGACACTCGCACAGATGGATCCAGCAGCGCGCCGGCGACGCACGTTCGACGCCGTCAAGGCGTTGCTGCTGCGTGAGAGCCTCAACCAGCCCATCCTCGTCGTCGTGGAGGACCTTCACGGCATCGACGACGAGACGCTCGGGTTCCTGGACGTCCTGGTCGATGCCGTGCCCGAGGCGCGCGTTCTGCTACTCGTGACGTACCGGCCGGAGCACGGGCATGGCTGGAGCGGCAAGACCTACTACACGCAACTGCGGCTCGATCCGCTCGATGCAAAACAGGCCGACGAGATGACGGCAGCGCTCGTCGGCGAGGCGCCAGATCTAAAGGAACTCGTCGTGCGCAAAGCGCAAGGCAACCCGCTCTTCATCGAGGAAATCGCCCGGGCGCTGCTCGATGGCGGCCCGGACGCGTTCGAGCTGCCGCCCACGATCCAGGGCGTGCTCGCCGCGCGCGTCGATCAGCTGGCCAAAGATGAACGCGCGCTGCTTCAGACGCTGGCCGTACTGGGCCACGAGTTCCCGCTTACCCTTGTGCAAAACGTTTGGGATGGTACCGCCGACGAACTGCGAGTGCTCCTCGCACGACTGCAGGCGAGCGAGTTCATCCGCGAGCGCCCCGCGTTGCCGGAAACAACGTACAGTTTCAAGCACGCGCTGACGCGAGACGTCGCTTACACCGCCCTGGATCCCGAGCTGCGGCGCCGCGTGCACGTCCGAGCCGCGGAGGCGACCGAAACGCTCTTCGCCGATGGACTCGATGATCACTACCACGTCCTCGCGCATCATGCGCAGCGGGCCGGCCTGACCTCGAAGGCCGTCGACTACCTCGGGCTAGCAGGCCGGCAGGCTGTCCAGCGCTCGGCCTACGCCGAGGCGATCGCCCATTTTAGGAGCTCGCTCGCGCTGCTGTCCTCGCTGCCGCCCGGCCGTGAGCGAAATCAGCGGGAGCTCGGAGTACAGACCTCGCTGGGCGCCGCGCTCATGGCCACTGAGGGGATGGGGGCGCCGCAGGTCGAGGAGGTGTTCCAGCGCGCCCGCGAGTTGTGCCGCGAGGTCGGCGAGACGCCACAACTGTTCCGGGTGTTGCAGGGGCTTAGTGTCTTCTATGCGCTGCGCGTCAAGCTGCGGACGTCGGAGGAACTGGCTGACGAGCGCCGGCGACTGGCCGAGCGGCTCGAGAATCCGGCCCTCGTCCTGCAGGCCCAGATTGCCCGGGGACACGTCTTGCTCGCTCTCGGCGAGCTGCCAGCGGCCCGCGCCGAGCTTGAGCGGGCGGCAGGACTCTACGACCCACGTCAGCATCATGCATTGGCCTTCGGCGGCGTCGATCCCAGTGGCCGAGACCATGCGGCCATCGTTCTTTGGTTGCTCGGCTATCCGGACAAGGCGCTGGCGAGCATGCGGCAGATGCTGGCGATCGCTCGCGAACAGCCGCACCCGTTCACGTTGACCGTGGCTCAGCTCTTCGCGGCGATGCTGCATCAACTGCGCCGCGAGAGCGGGCTGACGCGCGAGTGGGCGGAAGCCGCCACGGTGCTGACGACACGGCATGCTTTCGCCATGTGGCGGGCCATGGCGCTCGTGCTGAGCGGCTGGGCCTTCGCAGCAGAGGGGGACACAAGCGAGGGCATTCTGCGGATGCGTCGCGGCATCGACGACTGGCGTGCGACGGGAGCGGAACTTCTGCGCCCGTATTTTCTGGGCCTCCTCGCCGAGGCGCTCGCGTACTCGGGTGGGCATGACGAAGGGCTGTTGCTACTTGGCGAAGCGCTCGATATTGTTCGCCGGACCGAGCAACACTGGTGTGAGGCCGACCTGCTCCGCCTGCAAGGCGACGTCCTGCTCGCCGCCGCGCGTGAGCGCGAGGCCGCCGCCTCGCTCGACGCCGCGCTCGGGCTCGCTCGACGGCAAGAAGCGAAGTCGCTCGAGTTGCGGGCCGCGATGAGTCTGTCTCGTCTCTTGCAACGCCGAGGCGACTATGACGAAGCGCAAACGCTATTGGCCGGCGTTCACGGTTGGTTCTCCGAAGGATTCGATACGCCCGACCTGAGGCAAGCCGCCACGCTCCTCAGGTAGTAGGCATTAAGAATGAACGCTTTGCGCGTGGCTGCCGGGATCTGAACCGCGATCCGCTGCGGGCTGTTGCTCCCGCGAAAAGACGGCGCACGCCCAGTCCCCTGTCAGACACTCAAACTCGGGGGACCGGGGCTTCGACGGGGCAACGTCGGGGCAAAATCCGTTCCCCCGTTGCTTGCTCCAGTAAGCCGTTTCCCCCCGGATTTCGTGCGGCGCCGAGTTATCACCTGCTGATCGAAAATCAGCGGGCACTTCCGCTTTTCCGGAAGTGCCCGTGATCATTGGTGGGCCGTCAAGGACTCGAACCTTGGACCCGCTGATTAAGAGTCAGCTGCTCTACCAACTGAGCTAACGGCCCGTCTCCCCGTGGTGCGCCTGGCGGGAGTCGAAGCCAGCCTGCGGCTCCCGAGCGGATGCCAGGACGGACATCAGGGTACAGCCAGCGAGAAGCCAAGACAATCCCGACCTTTTCAGAACCGGCCCGAGTCTCGGGGAGGACCCGTCACTCATCGGCGCTCGCGCCGCGGGGCGAGGTAGATGGTCGCCGGCTTGCACCTGCACACAGGAGAGCGCGGCGACGGCGAAGCCGATCGCAGCCGCACCAGGAGGCAGTCATGACGAAACCAGCAATCCTCACCGCCGGCGCCCTGGCCATCAACGCCTGCCTCGGCGGCCAGACCAGTGCGCAGGTGGCGCCGTCCGCGGCCGTCGGCGAGCGCCAGGGCGTGGTGATCGCCGAGCGGGCCACCCTGGCCGCCACCGTGAAGGACATCGACCGGAGCCAGCGGCTGATGACCCTGCAGATCCGCGAGGACAGGACCGTCAAGCTCGACGTGCCCAAGGAGGTCAAGAACTTCGATCAGATCAATGTCGGCGACGCGGTCGAGGCCGAGTTCCTGAACGCGGTCGCCATCGCCATGCGGCCTGCCGGGACGCCGGCCGCACCGACCGAGGCGACGACGGTCAAGGTGGCGCCCCGGGGCGATCTGCCTGCCGGAGCAGTAGTGAAGACCAAGCAGATCACGGCCACCGTGGAGACGATCGACTACGACTCGCGAACGGTGACCCTCAAGGGCCCGGAGGGCGAGACTCGCACGATCGCCGTCGATCCAAGCGTCGAGCGCTTCCGCGACGTGAAGGTCGGGGACCAGGTCGTCGTGCGGCACACGGAGGCGCTAGCCATCATCATCAAGAGAGAGTCCTGACCGGAGTAGTGGTGCGCGCAGGCGCCTTGGGGGTAGACTCGTCGGCACCGCGATTGCCCGTGCTCGCGGCTGGAGGTGGGCGATGCTCGGATTCCTTCTTGGCGTGATCGCTGGCGGGCTGGCCGGCTATTACTGGCGAGGAAACATTCGCGACTACGTTTCTACCCGCGTCCCCGATCTCCGTAACCGAGCGGCGGATGGCCTGGGCACCCTCGGCGAGCGGGCCAGCACCGTGCTCGAGCGAGCGCGAACGCGCATCGATACCACCGTACGGACGGGGCAACAACGGCTGCGGACGACGGGCAGGACCGAAGGAGAGCCGGGGCAGGGGTCTGGCCTCGGGGCGTCCGGTGCCGGCGAGCACGGATAACCTCACCAACCCGGTGGTGTGGTGGTGCGCCTGGCAGGAGTCGAACCTGCGGCCTTTGGCTTCGGAGGCCAACGCTCTATCCAACTGAGCTACAGGCGCGTCCGGCTCCGGTGAGCTGGGGTGACCGAGGGGAATCGAACCCCCAACCCCTGGAGCCACAGTCCAGTGCTCTAACCAATTGAGCTACGGTCACCGCGGGACTGAGCGAGGATTCATGCTACCGGCGGCCTCCGGGCGTGTCAACCGACGCTCCCTCCGCAAGCGCCCGGCGCATGGCCTCCAACCCTTCCCGGGGCCCCCGCAGCGGCGTCGTCAGCAGGGCCCGGGCGCGGTCGGTGCGCAGGCCGGCGTTCAGCGGGCGGGGGGCGCGCTGGCTCAGCTCCGCGGTGGGCACCGGGGTCAGCGACTCCGGGTCCAGGTCGAACACCTCGCAGGCCGTACGGGCGAAGGCGTAGCGATCGAGAATGTCCGGGCCGGCGACGTGGATCACGCCTCCCACCCCGCGCTCGGCCAGCTCCACGCTGGCCGCGGCGAGGTCCTCGTTGTAGGTCGGGCTCGAGCGCTGATCGACCGCCACTGTCATCCGCTCGCCCGCTCGGAGCCGCCGGAGAAGCTGGTAGACGAAGTTCTTGCCCTGCGGCTCGGGCCCGTACACCACGGTGGTACGGACGACAAGGCTGCCGGGATTCGCCTGCACGACGGCGCGCTCGCCCTCGAGCTTGCTCCGGCCGTAGACGGACAGCGGGTCGGGCTGGTCGGCCTCGCCGTAGGGGCCGGCCCGGCCGTCGAACACGTACTCGGTCGAGTAATAGATGAAGCGGGCCCCCCGCCGGGCGGCCAGGCGGGCTGCGGCGGCCGGCGCGTCGCGGTTCGCGCGGTACGCCTCGGCCGGGACCTCCTCGCAGTAGTCGACGTGGATGAGGCCGGCCGCGCAGAAGATCCAGTCGGGCCGGGTCTCGTCGATGATCCGCTCGGTGGCGGCGGCATCGGTGAAGTCGAGCTGCCGCGTGGACGGCGCTGGCGTCCGGTGGTGGGTGGCGATCACGCGATGGCCGCGGGCGGCGAGGCGGACGCTGAGGGCGGCTCCCACCTGGCCAGAGGCGCCGACGACCAGGGCGCGCATGGGCGCGCGCTAGCTTTCCGACTCCCGCGGGGAGGGACCGCCGTCGATCACGATGGTCTCGCCCGTCATGAACGAGGAGGCGTCCGAAGCCAGGAAGATGGCCGGGTACGCGATCTCCTCCACGCGACCCCAGCGCCCCATCGCCACGCGGGCCGCCACGGCTCGATACGTCTTGTCGGCGTCGGGATCGGTCTTGCGCAGCACCTCGATGTAACCCTCGGTCTCCACCGGGCCCGGGGCGATGCAGTTCACCCTGATGCCCTGACGAGCCCAGGCCACGGCCAGCGCGCGGGTGAGGTTGATGACGGCGGCCTTGGCAGCGCCGTAGTGCGGCATCATGGTCGAGCCGTACACGCCCGCGATGGAGGCGAGGTTGATGATGGCGCCGCCGCCATCCTGCTTCACCATCTGCCGGTAGGCGTGCTTGCAGCCCAGGAACACGCCGTTGAGGTTGATGCCCACCACGGCGTTCCAGCCGCTGAGCGAGATGTCCTCCGGGCGCGCCCGAAACGAGGCGCCGGCGTTGTTGACCATGACGTCGAGCCGGCCGAACTCGTGGGCCGCGCGCTCCACGAGCGCCTGGACCTGCTCCTCGACCCGGACGTCGACGACCATGGCGAAGGCGCGCCGGCCCAGGTCCTTGATGGCCTTGGCCACCGGCTCGACGTGTTCCGCCTTGCGGCTGCACACCGCCACGTCGGCGCCGGCCCGCGCGAACTCGAGCGCGATCGACTTGCCGATGCCGGTGCCCCCGCCAGTCACGATCGCCGAACGGCCTTCCAGCGAGAAGGGTGAGCGCGTCATGCGCGGACCATATCTCACGACCGCCGGGGTGTCGAGGGGGTGGCGGCCCGGAGCCGGGCGGCGCGTGTCCCGATGACACCCGGGCGGCATCGCGTCGCCGAGGGCCAGTGCCGCGCGCTGGCCGCGCTACGGCAAGCGCATGTTTTCGCTGCGGGCGTCGGACAGTACCAGGCTTGGCACCGTCGTTGCTCCCTCGCGCCTCGTGACTGCTCTTTCTCCAGAACGCGAGGTGCTAGCCATGAGCATCGCGGGGTCGATCCACCTGGACGCCACGGCCCAGACACCGGGCCGGGCCATCCTGGTCGCCGACGACGAAGACGCGCTCCGAACAATGATCTGCGAATACCTGGAGGAATGCGGGCACGAAGTCTTGCCGGCCGCCAACGGCATGGAGGCCGTCCGCCTCATCGAGCAGGGGCTGTGCGCTGCGGTCGTGCTGGATCTCGCGATGCCGCGGATGGGCGGGCTCGATGCGATTCCGCGGATCCTGAAGCTGGAGCCCTCGATCCCCATCATCGTCGTGACCGGGTATGCCAGCCCGCGGGCCGTCGGCGAGCTCCAGCACTGGTCGGTGCCGGTTCTGTCCAAGCCTATCGACCTGCCCCAGCTCGAGGCCATGCTCGCCCGGGGCCTGGGGGCTAGCGGGGCAGCGTAATCTCGGCCTGCTTGCGGGGCACTTCCTGCTCGACGCGTTGCCACAGCGCGCCGAGCTCGAGGCGGCTTCCATTGGCCTCGGCACACCCGGCGAGCTTGTCCACCAGGCTCCGCGCCTCCTGCACCCGGCGGCGCGGGGCCTTGGCGGCGCGCCGGACGTCATCGTCGGCGGTGGTCTTCGCCTCCACCCAGGCCTGCTCGACGTGAGCCACCAGTAGCACGACCCGCTGCAGCTGGTCGTCGACGTACGTGTCCCACTCCCCGGCGCTGGCGAAGCGCGGACAGCGATCGCGCAGGATGCCTTCGAAGTGCTCGGTCAGGCGGCGCACCTCGTCCAGGTGATGCGCGACGCGCGGCCACACCGCCGCGGCGGGAAGCTCGCCCGCCGTCGCCGGCATGGCCGCCAGGACGACCAGCACCGCGATCCGAACGATCCTCACCCGTGCAGTATAGGGTCAGGCCGCCGCCCGGCGCACCGGGGCTTCCTCGCGCAGGCGCCGCTCCACCAGGCCCCAGTCGATGTTGCGGAAGAAGGCAGCCACGTACTTCGCCCGCTCGGTCGCCTTGTAGTCGCGCATGAAGGCGTGTTCCCACACGTCCATGACGAGCAGGGGCTTGAAGCCGGCGGGGATCCCCTCCGCGTGCAGCGTGATCCAGTGGTTGCTGAGCCGGTCGGTCACGGGATCCTGGAACAGGACGACCCAGCCCACGCCGCGCATCTCGGCGATGGCCTGAAAATCCCCCGTCCACTGCTCGACGCCCCCGTAGCCCTGGTCGAGGGCCTGGGCGAGCCCCGAGCCGGCCGGCGGCTTCGCGTTACCGGCCCGCCGCAGATTCTCGAAGTAGTACTCGTGCAGGATCATGCCGCCGTACTCGAAGCCCAGCCGGCGGGTCAGCTCGGCGAACTCCGGGTTCTTGCCGGACGCCTTGCCCTGCCCGCGCATCTCCGCCAGCTCCTGGTTGAGCGCGTTCACCTGCTTGACGTAGCCGGCGTAGAGCTGCAGGTGTTCGGCGATCTGGGCGTCGGAGATGCCGTCGAGCCCGTGGAGATGGTCAAACTGCTGCTCTTTGTAGGTCTTCACGTTCCCTGTCGCCATCGTCGTTGACCTCCCAAGCGAAAACGGGCCGAGTTTTGTATCATCTCGCCGAGCAAATTCTCTGCCCGGCAGGAGGCTTTCATGAAACGTGCCCTCGTGCTCGCCGTCCTCGCTCTGATCGCCGCCTCCCCCCTGGTGGCGGCCGTGATGGCCCAGGCGCCGGTCCCCGTGCGGGTCGGGGTCATCCAGCCCCTGTCTGGGCCGGTCGCCGCGTCCGGAAATTACATCCGCATGGGCGCCGAGATCGCCCGCGACTGGATCAACGCGCACGGTGGCGTGCTGGGCCGGCGGATGGAGCTGGTCATCG
Source organism: Candidatus Methylomirabilota bacterium (assembly GCA_035709005.1). Taxonomy (NCBI): domain Bacteria; phylum Methylomirabilota (SeqCode); species Candidatus Methylomirabilota bacterium. Next base: position 13,480 of record DASTFB010000017.1, read on the forward strand.
AGGACAACAAGTCCGATCCCAAGGAGGCGGCCAGCGCCGCCGAGAAGCTGATCGTGCGCGACAAGGTGCCGGCCATCATGGGGGCCTGGGGCTCCTCGATGACGCTCGCCGCAATGCCCAAGCTGGAGGAGTACGGTGTGCCCATGGTGGTGGAGACGTCCAGCGCCGCCTCCATCACCAAGCGCGGCAACCCGTGGGTGTTCCGCATCAGCCCGCCCAGCGAGATGGAGGCGCTCGGCCTGGAGGGCTACCTGCCCAAGCTGGGCATCAAGCGCGCCGACTTCCTGGCCGTCAACACGGACTGGGGCCGGGGCGCCATCACGGCCTTCGGCGACATGCTCAAGAAGCACGGGGTGGCGGTCGGCGCCACCGAGTTCATGGACCAGGCGGCCACCGACATGAACGCCCAGATCACCAAGATCAAGGGGCTGCCCGGGGACACCCTGTTCCTGACCACCGGCGTGGAGCAGATCACGCTCGTGCTCAAGCAGGCCCAGGAACAGCGGCTGCAGCGCAAGATCATCACCACCGGGGGTAGCTCGGCGCCCAATCAGCTCATCAAACAGGCGGGCGCCGCCGCCGACGGCACCTACCACATCCTCTTCTTCCTGCCCTGGTTCCCGGAGGCGATGCCCGCGGGCAAGCTGGCCAAGGCGTTCGTCGACGAGTGGAACAAGCGCGGGCATCCTTTCGAAGGACTGACCGAGGGCTTCCGCGGCCACGACGGCATCGCCACCATCGCCGAGGCCGTCCGCATCGCCGGCAAGGCCGAGCCCAAGGCCATCCGCGAGGCGCTGTGGAAGGTCGGCATCACCGGCTTGAACGGGCCCATTCGCTTCGCGAAGGACGGGCCGGCCGGCAAGGAAAGCGGCCAGTCCAAGCCCAGCATCTTCATCGTGGAGATCAAGAACGGCAAGGTCGCGCTGCCCGACTTCCTCGCCAAGAAGTGATTCGGAAGCGATGGAGAGCTAGTCCGGAGCGGTGGGGGGCAATCCTAAGCGGTGGGGGGTGTAGGGGGGAGCGGCGCCTCGCTCCCCCCTACGTTGAATCGAATGGACGCGCTGCTGCAGCACCTGGTGAACGGCCTGGTGCTCGGGGGGACGTATGCCCTCCTGGGCATCGGGCTCACCTTGATCTTCGGCCTCATGAACGTCGTGAACTTCGCCCACGGCGAGTTCTACACGCTGGGCGCGTACGCGACGTTCGCCGCGGTGGCCCTGAGCAGCCTGCCCTTCCTCGGCGCGCTCGCGGTGGCGGTGGCCGCCGGGGTCATCGTCGGCGCCCTCACCGAGGTCACCCTCCTCCGCTCGCTACGCGGGCGCTCGATCGACACCGTCATGCTGGTGATGATCGGTCTCTGGATCGCCATGCAGAACGGCGAGCTCTTGATCTGGGGCGGCGTCGCCAAGTCCATTCCCCACCCGTTTCCGACGGCGCCGCTGACGCTCGGGCCGCTCAGCATCGCGCCCTTGCGCGTCTTCGTGCTGGCCGCCGCCCTGGCCCTCATTCTCGGCGCCCACCTGATCGTCCACCGCACACGGCTCGGCCGGGCCATGCGCGCCACGTTCCAGGACGCCGACACGGCGGCCCTCATGGGGGTGCGCATCGGACGCATCCACACGGCGACGTTCGCGCTGGGGTCCGGGCTGGCCGCCGCGGCCGGCGCGTTGCTGGGGCCGATCTTTCTCGCCTACCCGGCGATGGGCGACCTGGCCGCGCTGAAGGCGTTTTCCGTCGTCATCCTCGGCGGCCTGGGCAACGTGGCCGGCGCGACCCTGGGAGGCCTGCTCCTGGGGATCGCCGAAGAGCTGGGCGCGGGGTACGTCTCCTCCGGCTACCGTGACGCCGTCGGGTTCATCATCATCATCCTCGTGCTCCTGCTCCGTCCCTCCGGCCTCCTCGCGCGGGCCGAGCGCGTCGGCTGACGGGGCGCGGGGACCGCGCCACCGTGGGCCGGCCAGGCGTGCGCCGCGTGGGGCTCGGGGCGCTCGCCGTGCTGTCTCTCAGCATCCCGCTCTGGCTCGACAACCCGTACTACGTGCACATCCTCATCATGGCCGGCATCTTCGCCGTGCTGGCCCTCAGCCTCAACCTGCTGCTCGGCTACACGGGTCAGCTCTCGCTGGGCCACGCGGCGTTCTTCGGCATCGGCGCCTACACCTCGGCGCTCCTCACGCTCCGGCTGGACTGGTCCGTGTGGCTGGGGATGGCTGCCGGCACCGTCGCGGCCGCCGTGGCCGGGTGGGGCATCGGGCGGCTGGCCTTGAAGCTGCGCGGCGCGTACTTCGTCCTGGTGACGATCTCGTTCGCCGGTGTGATCTCGCTCGTCAGCCTGAACTGGATGGACCTCACCAACGGCCCCCTGGGGCTGCCCGGTGTTCCGGCCCCCGTCCTGGGACCGTGGTCGCTGCGTAGCAAGTCCGCCTATTACTACGTGGTGCTCGTCGCCGTGGCCCTCGCCTGGCTCGTGTGCTACCGGCTGGTCGGCTCCCGGATCGGACGCGCGTTCGTCGCCCTGCGCGAGAACGAAGCGCTGGCCGAGGCGGTGGGCATCGACGTCACCCGCTATCTGGTGCTGGCCGCCGTCGTGAGCGCGGCGATGGCGGGTCTGGCGGGTGGTCTCTACGCCCACTACACGCGCTTCGTGAGCCCCGAGGTCTTCCTCTTCACCTACACGGTCACGATGGTCATCATGGTCGTCGCCGGCGGCAAGGGAACGCTGGCCGGCCCGCTGGTCGGCGCCCTGCTGTTCACCGCCCTGCCCGAGGCGCTGCGCGAGATGACCTCCTGGCAGTGGCAGATGCTGGCCTACGGCGTCGTTCTCGTGCTCCTGGTGTACTTCCTCCCCGAGGGCATCGTGCCGGCTATTGAACAGGGCATGGGCACCCGGGCTGAGCTGCGACCTTCGGATCCGATCGCCCGCCCGCACCCCGCCGGAACCTCGGCCGGCGGCTTCCCCATTGGCCGATCAGCGTCGGGACCTCCCGATCAGAAACTCCAGGTCAGAGAGCTGGCGGTGCAGTTCGGCGGGGTGCGCGCGCTGGCCGGCGTCTCGTTCGACGTCAGGCCGGGGAGCATCACCAGCCTCATCGGCCCGAACGGCGCCGGCAAGACTACCGCGTTCAACGCCATCACAGGCTATCTCCGGGCTGGCGGCGGCCGCATCAGCTACGGGGACGCCCCCTTGACCGGGAGGCGCCCGTCGGCGATCGCCCGGCGGGGCGTGGTCCGGACGTTTCAGAAGACCAGCGTGTTCCCCGCGCTCAGCGTGAGGGACAACGTGATGATCGGCCTTCATCTCCGCGGCCGGGCCGGGCTCGCCAGCGTCCTGGCCGGCCGGCGCTCGGTGCGCGAGGAGGAAGCCCGGCTCGGCGCGGAGGCCGAGCAGGTCATCGACTTCGTCGGCCTGGGCCACCGACGACACGACGTGGCCAGCGCGCTGCCCTACGGAGAGCAGCGGCTCGTGGAGCTGGCCATCGCGCTCGCGGCCCGGCCCACCTTGCTGCTGCTCGACGAGCCCGCGGCCGGCATGGCCGGCGCCGAGCGGGACGCCGTGAGCGGGCTGGTCCGGCGGATCCGCGAGCAGGGCGTCACCGTGTTGCTGGTGGAGCACGACATGCGGATGGTGATGGGCATCTCGGACAGTGTCATCGTCCTGAACCACGGCGTGGTCATCGCCGAGGGCCCGCCGGCCACGATTCAGGCCCACCCCGAGGTCGTCCGCGCCTACCTGGGAGCCGCCGCTGCTCCGTCTTGAGGGGCTCCACGCGACCTACGGGCCGATCGCGGCCCTGCGCGGCCTCGATCTCGAGGTGCGCGAGGGCGAGCTGGTCTGCCTCCTCGGCGCCAACGGGGCCGGCAAGACCTCAACGCTGCGGGCCATCTCGGGACTCCTGCGGCCCACGGCGGGCCGGGTCCTGCTCGACGGCCGCGAGATCCAGGGATGGGAGCCGGCTGCGATCCTGGAGGCCGGCATCGCTCACTGCCCGGAAGGCCGCCGGGTCTTTCCCTATCTGACCGTGCAAGAAAACCTCGAGATGGGAGCGTACGTGCGGCGCGACCGGCGCGCCGTCGGGGAGGACCTGGAACGCGTCTGCAGCCATTTCCCGATCCTGCGCGAGCGCCGGCGGCAGATGGCCGGCACCTTGTCGGGCGGCGAGCAGCAGATGCTGGCCATCGGCCGGGCTCTGATGGCCCGGCCGCGCCTCATCCTCTTCGACGAGCCGTCGCTCGGGCTGGCCCCGACAGTAGTGGAGACGACCTTCCGGATCATCGCGGACATCCGGCGCAGCGGCACCACGGTCCTGATGGTGGAGCAGAACGCCTACCTGGCCCTCCGCATGGCAGACCGGGGCTACGTCATGGAGACCGGGCGCATCGTGCTCGCCGATCGCGCCGCCGAGCTGCTCGGCAACGACCACGTCCGGCGGGCCTACCTCGGAGCCACCTAAAGCAGACGGCCTGCTCAATGCGGCGCCACGCGGTTGCGTCAGATTGTCCCTGCAGGTCAAGGAGTCCCGGTAGATAGGAGTCATTCCCCAGCCCGCAGCCCGCTCTTGCCGCATAAGCGCTTGATTGCGCGTGGGTTGTAGACCTGGCAACCGATTTGCTGGAACGTTCGCACCGGAGCAAGGGTCCCATACTCCGAGGAGGTGGCTCGCGGTGGTCCGACTCGATCAGAACAGTCTGCTGAAGGCGCTCAACCGGGCGGGAGACGGCGTCGTGGTGGCCGATGGCGAAGGCCGTGTGGTGCTCTGGAATCGGGCCGCCGAGCGCCTGCTGGGATGGAGCGCGCCGGAAGCGGTGGGCCGGACCTCGTGCGAGCTGCTGGATGCGCGCAACGACGGCCGACCCTGCGGCGAGGCCTGCCCCATCCGGGCGGCCGCCCGCAAGGGCGACGCCGTCGAGAGCTTCGACGTACGGGCGCGGGCGAAAGCCGGCCGTGAGATCCGCCTGAACGTCAGCACCCTGGCCGTCCCGGCCGAGCCCGGGGCGGAAGCCTTCGCGATCTACCTCTTCCGCGACGTCAGCACGCGGACCCCGGCCACCAACGGCACCGTCATCGAGCGCCCGCCGATGGTTGCGGAGAACGGCGTGCCCCTTACCCGCCGGGAACGCGAGGTCTTGCGGCTGCTCTCCACGGGCGCCAATACGCGCACCGCGGCCGAGCGGCTGGGCGTGAGCCCGGCCACGATCCGCAACCACGTGCAGAACCTCCTCGGAAAGCTCGGCGTGCACAGCCGCCTGCAGGCGGTCGCGTACGCCACCACGCACGGCCTGCTCTAAGCGCCCCGCAACTCGCGCGAGGACCTGCCGAGAGCCCGTCTGCCGTCAGGCTGGCGCCCCGCCGCCTTCGCGGGGACAATGTGACTGTCACGCCCGCTCGCGATGAGTGATGACGACGATGCCGCCGCGGTCACTCACGAAGGCGTTCAGGACCCAGCTCACGAAACTGACCACGAGTGCCCCCAGCACGGCGGCCCAGAATCCGTGGACCTCGAAGCCCGTGACGATGAGCGACGTGAGCCAGAGGCAGAGGCCGTTGAGCACGAACAGGAACAGCCCCAGTGTGAGCAAGGTGACGGGGAGAGTCAGGACGATGAGCACAGGACGGACGATGGCGTTGACGACGCCCAGGACGAGCCCCGCGCCCACGGCCGCGAGAAAGCCGGTGATCACGATCCCCGGCACGATGGCCGCCGTCAGGTAGATGGCCACGGCATTGATCACCACGCGGAGAAGGAAGCCCACGCGCTCAGGATACTCGAAGGAGGGCGCGTGAAGCTCGGTGGTGAAGCCAGGCTGGCGCGGACGCTCGTCCTCGACGAGCTCTTCGACCTCGCCCTGTACCGGCAGTTGCGGACCATCGCCGGCGAGCGGCTGCGCAGCGTGCTGGACCAGCTCATCCCCATCGAGACCCGACACGCCGCCTTCTGGCAGGATTTTTTCGGCCTGGAGATCCGTCGCCTCGATCTCTGGAGAGCGCTCAAGCTTCGCCTCATCATGCTGGTCTGCCGGCTCTTCGGTGACCGGGCCATCCTCCTGGTGCTGGAGGCGATCGAGATCTACGGTGTCCGCAAGTACCTGACCCTCTGGGAGGCTCATCGACAGGAGCCGCTGGGCAAGGCCGTCCACACGATCCTCGAGGACGAGCTCCGTCACGAGGATCAGGTCGTCAGCGCCTCGGGCGACCGCCGCGTGGATCCCGAGAGCATCCGCAACCTGTTCCTCGGCTTCAACGACGGCCTGGTGGAGATCCTGGGCGCCGTGGCCGGGTTCTTCGCGGCCTTCACCGACACGGCGTCGATCCTAGTCGCCAGCTCCACGGTAGCCGTCGCCGGCGCCTTTTCGATGTCCGCCGGCGCCTACGTCGCCAGCAGCTCCGAGCACGAGATGACGCGTCTGGAACAGGACCGCCGCGCCTTCCTGGGCGAGGCGGGCGAGGGCAGCCTACCGATGGCCCGTCCGCTGCGCGCGGCGCTGCTGGTCGGCGTGTCGTACCTGCTGGGGGCCCTCGTGCCGGTCTTGCCGGTGGCGCTGGGCGCCCGAAGCATCGCCGTCCCGATCGTCACGGGTGCGCTGGCCACCGTCGCCGTCTCGGCGATCCTCGCCTTCCTGTCGGGCATGCGGCTGGCCCGCCGCCTCGCCACCAACGTCATCATCCTGGGCGCCGCCGTCGCCGTGACCTACCTGATCGGACTGGCCGCCAAGGCGATCTGGGGCATCTCGGTCAGCTAGCTGTCTCGACACGGTGGCACGTCTGTCAGCCATCCTACGTCAGCCACCGAACAGCGGACCCCGCCTTCCGATGAACCAATGCCTTCCGGGCGGATGGGGATTGGCACCTGGACTGCTTGATGAGCCTCTCCCGAGTGCCGAGCGCGATCGTCGTCTGGCTCGTCGTCGGCGCCTGTTCCAGCCTGCCGGCCAGACCCACGGAGCCACGCTCTCCGATGGCGCCGGGTCCGGTCAGCGGGCCCGAATACGTGATCGCCAAGCCCCCGCCCACGGACGCGGTCATCAGCCCGGAATCCGAGCTCTTGAGATCCACCGCCGCCGTCTCGCCCGGCGTCCCGCGCCTCGTCTGGGTGCCCGAACGGAAGCTGTATCTGCGCGAAGGCATCGACGCCGTCGCTCCGACGCGCACGCATCGCGCGCCGACCGAGCCTCGCGCCGTCGTTCAACTTGCCACCCGACACGTCGGGCATCCGTATGCGTGGGGCGGCGCCAGCCCCGAGGGCTTCGACTGTTCGGGCTTCGTCATGTACGTCTACGGCAAGGTCGGCGTCGCCTTGCCCCACAACGCCGCGCGGCAATACGCCTACGGAACCCCGGTCCGTCGCGATGAGCTCGAGCCCGGCGACCTCGTGTTCTTCGATCGCCTCCGTCACAACGGCATCTACATCGGCGATGGGAAGTTCGTGCACGCCAGCAAGCGCGGCGGCGTCAAGATCTCGCGGGTGAATGGTCACTGGTTTCGCGAGCGCTGGACGGGCGCCCGCCGAGTCCTGCCCCACCGCGCCCCCTGACCGTCGTGGCGCACCCGGTTTATACTGCGCTCCATTCGCCCTCGCCGCCTGGCGAGCTCGCGATGAGGAGGTCGCCATGGAGATGCAGGCCGCGGTCTTTCGGAAGGTGCACGAGCCGCTCACGATCGAGACGGTCGAGATCGACAAGCCGTGGGGGCGCGAGGTGCTCGTGCGGACGGTGGCGACCGGCGTGTGCCACAGCGACCTCCACGTCGTCGACGGTCTGGGGCGATGGCCGCTCGATCGTCCCATCGTCCTGGGACACGAGGGCGCCGGCGTCGTCGAGGCCATCGGCGCCGACGTGACCACGGTGAAGCCGGGCGATCACGTCGTGGCGTGCCTCTCCGGGTTCTGCGGGAGCTGCGCGCAGTGCTTGAGCGGCCACCCCAACCTCTGCGTGGGCGGCGCCGTCACTCGCTCCGAGTCGGCCCCGCCGCGGCTCGCCCGGAAGGGCGAGGCGCTGCGACAGTTCATCGGCATCAGCAGCTACGCCGAGCGCATGCTGCTCCACGAGAACTCGGTGGTGAAGATCGATCCCGATCTGCCGCTGGACCGGGCGGCCCTGGTGGGCTGCGGCGTCCTCACCGGCGTGGGGGCCGCGCTGCGATCCGCGGGGCTGGAGGCCGGCCAGACCGTCGCGGTCTTCGGCTGCGGCGGCGTGGGGCTCTCGATCGTCCAGGGCGCGCGCATCGGGGGGGCCCGGCAGATCATCGCCGTCGACATCTTCGCATCCAAGCTGGAGATGGCCAGGAGGGTCGGGGCCACCCACGTCGTGGACAGCTCCAAGGACGACCCCGTCAAGGCGATCCGCGCGCTGACCGGCGGGGCCGGCGTCGATCACGCCTTCGAGGCCGTCGGCAATGCGACGCTCGTCCGTCAGGCCATCGAGAGCCTCGCGATCCGGGGCACCGCCACCATCGTCGGGGTCCTGCCCCCCGACGCGATGATCCAGTTCCCCTGGATGGCCATCCGACCGGAGTGTCGGGTCCAGACATCCCGGATGGGCTCCAACCGGTTCCGCATCGACATCCCGCGTTACCTGGAGTTCTACCGGCAGGGGCGGCTGCTGCTCGACGAGATGGTCAGCCGCCGGGGCCGGCTCGGCGATATCAACGAGGCCTTCCGGGCGATGAAGGCCGGCGAGGTCGCCCGCACGGTGCTGACCTTCGACTAGGTGACACGCGATGGCCGAGGTCGTCGTGGCGGCGCTGGTGACGCTCGACAGCAAGCTCGGGGAGGCGCGCTTCCTGTGCGATGCGCTCCGCCGGGCCGGCGCCCGCCCGGCGCTCGTCGACGTCTCCCTGCGCCCCCACGCAGTCGCGGAGGCGACGATCCCCGGTCGAACGCTGGCCGAGGCGGCCGGAAGCACGTGGGAGGCCCTGGCCGGACTGGACCGGGCTCGGGCGGCGGAGATCATGATCGCCGGCGGGCGGAGCGTGGTCAGCGAGCTGGCTGCCTCGGGTACGATCTCAGGCGTCATCGCGCTGGGCGGGGCCAACGGGACCAGCGTGGCCTGCGGCATCATGCGCGTGCTGCCGCCGCTCTTCCCCAAGGTGATGGTGAGCGCGGTGGCGGGGACGGCGGCCGTGCAGTGGTACGTGGCCGAGAGCGACATCGTGATGGTTCCCTCCATCGGCGACGTGTCGCTCAACCGGATCACGCGGTCCGTCATCGACCGGGCCGCCCGCGCGGTCGTGGCCATGGCGGCGGCGTGGGCGGAGGAATCGCGCAGCGCCGCGAAGAAGACGCCCCTGGTGGCGGTCTCGGCGTTCGGCGGGACGGCGGCCTGCGTCCAGGGCGTGCAGGCGCGGCTGGAGGCCGCCGGCTTCGAGGTCATCCTCTTTCACGCCTCGGGGCCGGGAGGACGGGCGCTCGAGTCCCTGGCGCGGCGCGGTGAGCTGGCCGGTGTGGTGGACGTGACCACGCACGAGCTGGCCGACCTGCTGGTCGGCGGCGTCTACAGCGCGGGCGAGGATCGCTTGAAAGGCGCCGCCGCGGCCGGTCTGCCGCAGGTCGTCGTGCCCGGCGCCCTCGACCACGCGAACTTCTGGGCCGGGATGGTGCCCGAGCGCTTCCGGCAGCGTCAGTTCTTCCGCTACAACCCGCAGAATCTCTTGATGCGGACGAACGCGGAGGAGCTAGAGGCCCTGGGCGCGATGGTCGCCGAGCGGCTGAACCAGGCGCACGGGCCCTTCGTCGTCCTCGTGCCCACGGCCGGCTTCAGCGAGCACACGCGTCGGACGGCTCACGATCTGGAAGGCCGCCCGGCGGGGCCGTGGCGTCAGCCCGAAGCCGATGCCGGCTTCGCGCGCGCGCTGCGGGCGCACCTGACCAGGGGCAAGCTACGAGAGCTCGATCTGCACATCAACGACCCGGCCTTCGCCGACGCGTGCGCGGACGCGTTCCTGGAGCTGGTGCAGGGCCGGGGCTGAGACTCGCTCTAACACACAGGAGAGATCATGGCCTTCGACATCCCGGCGGAGCACCACGCGACCGACGTCCTCGTCGTGGGCGGTGGCGCGGCCGCCACGATGGCGGCGTTCGAGTGCGCCGAGGCCGGCGTGGGCGTCATCCTGGCCACCAAGGGGCGCGCGACCAGCGGCACCACCACCGTGGCCCGCGGCGGCTTCGCCGCGGGCCTGGCCCCGGGCGACGGTCCCGAGCTGCATCTTCACGATGTCCTCCGCTACGGCGGCGAGCTGATCGACCCCGACCTGGCCCGGACCTGGGTGTACGACATCGTCGAGGTCGTGAGAGACCTTCGGGCGTGGGGCGCGGAGTTCGTGACGAACGAGGCGGGGGACCTCGACCTCAAGATGTTTCCCAGCCATCGCCATCCCCGGGCCGTCCACCACTACGACACGACCGGCAACATGCTGACCAAGGCGCTGTCCCGGAAGCTCCGGGGGGACGCGAGAATCGCCCAGCATTCGAATACGGCCATCCTCGACCTGATCGCGCGGGACGGCCGCGTCGTCGGCGCCTGGGGCGTGGACTACTCACGCGGCCGCCTGATGTGCTACGCGGCCCGAGAGACGATCCTCTGCACGGGCGGCGGTAGCGGCCTCTTCTACGTCAACGACAACCCCTCCCAGGTGACGGGCGACGGCTACGTGCTGGGATTCCGCGCGGGCGTGCCCCTGCTCGGCATCGAGATGATCGACTTCCAGGCGATGTGCTGCGCGCCCGAGGAGCTCTTCGGCTTTCCCCCGCATCCCACGGGCTTCATCAACGCGGGGGCGGTCTTCCGCAACCGGGACGGCGAGCAGTTCCTCACGCGCTACTTCCCCGAGACGGCCGAGAAGAGCACGCGCAGCGAGGTCATCCTGGCCATGGCCAAGGAGATCCACGCGGGCCGGGCGGGCAAGACCGGCGGCATCTTCATGGACGCCACCGCCGTGCCCCTCCCGACGATCCTCAAGCAGATCCCCGCGGTCTACAAGAGCTGCCTGTCGCGCGGCATCGACATCACCAAGACACCGCTGGAGGTGGCGCCGGGCAGTCACACCTGGCTCGGAGGATTGAAGATCGACGTCGACGGCCAGACGCCCGTGCCGGGGCTGTGGGCGGCCGGGGAGACGGCAGGCGGCATCCACGGGGGTAACCGGATCGGCGGCTCGGCGCTGTCGGCCTCACTGGTCTTCGGCCGGCGGGCCGGCCGCGCGGCGGCCGCGCGCACCCGCGCCGAGCGGAAGCCTGACGCCGCCCCGATCGAGATCCCCGCCGGCGAGCGCGAGTGGGTCGCCGGGCTGCTGGCGCGCGAGCGCGGGCCGCTGCAGGCCGACGTAAGGCTGCACTGCCGGATGCTCGCCCACGAGCTGCTGGGCCCGATCCGCGACGCCGAGGGTTGCCGGCGGGCCCTGGCTGAATACGAGCGCATTCAACGCGAGGACCTTCCCCGGATGCGCCTGGCCGACGAGGCGCGCTCGTCGGAATGGACGCGCGGCCACGAGCTGGAGAGCGCCCTGTCCGTTCGGAACCTCGCCCTGCTGGGCCGCCTGCTTGCCACGGCGGCGGGCCGGCGGGAGGAGAGCCGGGGCGCCCACTACCGCCTGGACTTCCCGGAAACGGACGACGTTCGCTGGCGCGTGGTCACCCGGCTGCACGCCGGGGAGGGCGGGGCCATCGAGTTCCACACCGACCCCGTCAGGGAGCACGCCGCCGCGACCAGGTGACGGCGGCGCCGCGCTAGGCGAGGAGCAGGCCGCTGGCCGTGCCCACGGCGGTCTTCTCGCCGTGCTGGTTCTGGCACCACACGTCAACGACGACTCGCGCGCCGCCGGCCTCGGGGCGGACGTCCTTCACCACCCCGTGCACGGTGAGCCGATCGTCCGCGTAGACGGGCGCGACGAAGGTCATGGCGATCGTCCCGCCCTTGACGAAGCCGGCGCCGAGCAGCCCCGTCATCATTTCCGAGACGTAGGCGGTCGACATCATGCCCTGGGCCAGCGGGGCCCGGAATCCCTTCTGCCGAGCCCACGCCTGGTCGGTGTGGATGGACCGGGCACGCACGCCGGAGTATGCGTCGATCTTCCGCTGCGAGATCTCTTTCTCGAGGGTGGGCAGGACCTGCCCGACCTTGATCGATCCCGTCGTAACGGCCATCGTCACGCCTCGATGATCATCTGGGTGAATTGCCCCCGGACGAGCGGCGTGCCGTGCTCGTCCTCGGTGACGAACTCCGTGACCATGTAGGGCTTGCCGCGCCGCCGGTACTTGTCGATCACCCGCCCGCGCGAGCGCACGCGCATGCCGGGCTGGATCGGCTGCAAGAAGTTGAACTCCATCTTGGCGTGCAGGCCGGCGTGCACGAGGTACCTGCTGTGGCGCAGCCGCAGGGCCTGGTTGCCGAGGAGCGTCGGATGGGCCACGGGGCCACCGAAGGGCGAGGCCCCGAAGAACCACGGATGATGATCGTCGACGGCGAACGCATAGGTCTCGATGTCCTCGGGCGTGACGAGATGGGTGTCGGACACGAACTCGTCGCCCACGGTCAGCGCGTCGAACGTCAGCGGCTTGAACGTCGTCATCGGTGGCTGGAGTCTAGCACGGGCCTACCGGGAGTCGCGCGCCGGCGCCGTGAGCGACGTGCCCCCGTCCACGACCAGGACGTGCCCGGTGATGTAGCGGGCCTGCTCGGAGAGCAGGAACCGGACGGCGTGCCCGATGTCCCACCCGGTGCCCTCGATCCCGAGCGCGGAGGCCCGGCGCCGCCGGTCGCGGGCGGCCTCGGACATGCCGCGCCCGTACACCATCGGGGTATACACGGGACCGGGAGCGACGCAGTTGACCCGGATGCCCTCGGCGCCGTGATCGACCGCCATGGCCCGCGTCAGCGCGATGACGGCGCCCTTGGAGACCGAGTAGGCGGTGAGGCCGCGCGGGCGCAGGGCGGAGATCGACGACACGTTGACGATGGCGCCGCCCCCGGCCCGGCGCATGGCGGGGATGGCGTGCTTGGCGGCGTGGAACATGCTATCGACGTTGACCTGCATGACACGGCGCCAGCTCTCCTCGGTCTCGTCGACCACGGAGCCGCGGCTGCCGATGCCGACGTTGTTGTCGAGCAGGTCCAGTCGGCCGAACCGGTCGAGCGCTGCCTTGACCATGGCCGCGCAGTCGGCCGCCCGCGTCACGTCGGCCTCGAGCGCCATGGCCTCGCCCCCGCCCTCGCCGATCATCTCCACGGTGCGCTTGGCCAGCGCACCCTCCCGATCGACGACCACCACGCGCGCCCCCGCCTTGGCGAGGAGGATGGCCGCCGCGCGGCCGTTGCCGATGCCCTCGCCGGCCGCGCCGCCCCCCGTGACGACGGCCACCTTGCCGTCGAGTCCCCACCCATCCGGCACGTCGAGAGCCACGTTCGTTCCTCCTCCGGCCCTGCCGTGAGGCGCGACGTCCGCTAACGGCCGAGCGCCGCGGGGTTCGCGACGTTGATCGGGTTGCCGTTCGCGTAAGCGAGGATCTGATCGAAGATCGTCGTAAACATGTGCTCGAGCCCATCGCGCTCCACGTATCCCAGGTGGGGCGCGCAGATCACGTTGTCCATCTTCAGCAACGGATGCTGGCCGCCGAGCACCGGCTCTTCCTCGTAGACGTCGACCGCCGCCATCCCCGGCCGCCCCGCCCGCAAAGCCGCCTCCAGCACCCCCGGCGCGATCAGGCCAGCCCGGCTGGTGTTGACGATGAGCGCCGTCGGCTTCATCCGCGCCAGATCGTCAGCGGTGACGATGCCGCGGGTCGCGTCGATCAGCCGCAGGTGCAGCGAAACCACGTCCGATTCCGCGAACAGCGCCGCCTGGCTCGGCGCCACGGCAAAGCCGTCGGCGCGGGCCTTGCTGATCGACGCCTCGCGCCCCCACGCCAGCACGTTCATGCCGAATGCCTTGCCGTAGCCGGCCACGACCGCGCCGATCTTGCCGTAGCCGAAGATCCCGAGCGTCTTGCCCCGCAGGCCGATGCCGATGGGGTACGCCTGCCACTTCCCGGCCCGGAGCGCCGCCATTTCTTGAGGGATGCGCCGGAAGGCGGCGATGATCAGCCCCCAGGTCAGCTCGGCCGTCGCGTAGGAGGGCCGGCCGGGACCGGTCAGCGCCGACACGATCACGCCGCGCCGCGTGCAGGCGTCCACGTCGATATGCGGATAGACGCCGGCCTGGCTGATCAGCCGAAGCTTGTCCAGGCGCTCCAGCAGGGGCGCCCGGATCGGTGTGCGCTCGCGGATCAGCACCAGCGCCTCGGTGTCCTTGAGCCGCCCGGCCAGCGTGTCCACGTCCTTGGTGTGGTCGTTCCAGATCGTCACGTGGTGGCCGGCGACCTTGCCGTAGCAGTTCAGCGTGCGGACCGTGTCCTGATAGTCGTCGAGGATGGTGATGTTCATGAGGGCCTCGGGTCCTCTCTAGGGCAGGAAGTTGTCGACCGGGACGGACGCCCCGGGCGCCGCCAGCGGCGTGAGCGTCTCGCCTGGCCGCACGACCTGCACCGCGCGGTACCTGAAGCGGCCGCGTGCATCCGGGCCTGGCTCCCGGTGAACTTCGATCACGCGGTCGACGAGGTTCACGATCCAGTAGTCGGCGATCCCGGCTCGCGCGTAGATGCGCGCCTTCGGGCCGCGGTCGAGGGCAAGGCTCGATTCGGCGACCTCCACGACGAGGTCGGCGGTCGTCGGGTGCCCGGCCGGAGCGTCTCGCGGCGTTCCTCGCAGCACGACGACAGCCGGCTCGGGCGCCGAATCGCGGCCCAGCGCCAGGGGCAGCTGGACGCGCACCCGCCAGCCGCGCCCGAACGCCAGGCGGAGCGCGTCGGTACCCAGCTCGACGGCCCGGGCGTGAGGGTCGTGTTGTGGCTCGGCGACAACGAGACGGCCCTCGACCAGCTCGATCGGATCATCCTCGCGCAGGAGGCCCACCTCGATGAGCCGATCGTATTCGTGGCGGGTCCAGCGCCGGGTCCTGACGCGCAGTGCGCCCATCGCGCCGCTACGGTAGCTGGCCAGTCGGGCTGTCGTCAACGGTGTCGGCGAGATACACGCCACATGCTATCCTGCCGGGGCTCGCAAAGGAGCGACTCATGAAGGTCGGCATCTTCATAACGAACCAGAATCCTCTGGGCAGCGACATGGTCTCCGCCCTGGAAGACCAGTACGTGATGGCCCGCCTGGCTCGCGATCGCGGCTGGGATGCCATCGCCACCGGCCAGCACTACCTCAGCGAAGGGATGAGCCAGGTGCAGCTCATCCCGTTCTTGGCCCGCCTCGCCGCCGAGGCGGACCACATGACCGGCGTCGCCGGGATCCTGCTCCTGGGCCTGCACAACCCGGTCGAGGTGGCCGAGTGCATGGCCTCGCTCGACGCCATCTGGCGGGGCAACTTCGTCTTCGGCGTGGGTCTGGGCTATCGCGACGTCGAGTTCGACGCCTTCAAGGTGCCGCGAGGCCAGCGCGTGCGCCGCTTCGAGCAGTGTCTGGACGTCGTCCGGCGACTGTGGACCGAGGACAAGGTGACGGTCGACAACGACGTCTGCACCCTGTCGAACGTCACCCTGACGTGCCGGCCCGTCCAGCGCCCCCATCCTCCGATCTGGATCGCCGCCAACAGCGACGAGGCCGTCCGGCGGGCGGCGCGGCTGGGGGATGCCTGGTTCGTGAACCCGCACGCCACCATGGCCACGAACAAGCGGCAGATGGCCGTGTACCGGGCGGAACTGGCCCGCCTGGGCAAGCCGCTCCCGCGCGTGCGCCCGCTCATCAAGGAGATCTTCTGCGCCAGGGACACCGCCACCGCGCTGGAGATGGCCGGTCCCTATCTCGCCAGCAAATACAAGGCCTACGCGGCCTGGGGGCAAGACGCGGTCATGCCGAGCGGTGAGACCTTCCAGCAGCCCTTCGAATCGCTCCTGCGCGACAGGTTCGTGCTGGGCAGCCCCCAGGAGTGCTTTGCCCAGCTACGGCCGTGCTGGGAGGAGCTGGGGACGAACTTCCTCTTCTTCCGCACCCACTGGAGCGGCATGCCGCTCGGGCACGCGCTCGCCAGCATGCGCCTGATCAGCGACGAGCTGCTGCCGGCGCTCCGCCAGATCACGCCGGGAGATTGAAGGGCCGGCGCGGCGAGCCGGCCCAATGCAGGCTGGCCGCCCGTGCCGCAAGCGATAGACATTCGACAATCGATTGTCGACGGCTTATCATCCCGCCCGACGCATGAGGCTGGTCGATCTCTCACATCCCTGGAACATGCACACGCCCGGCTGGATCGGCTACCCGGGCTCCAAGATCTACTACACGCAGACGCTGCAGACCAACCGCATCGTGTCGCAGCGGGTGGAGACCTCACTGCACGTGGGCACCCACCTCGACGGCCCCATGCATGCCGCCGATGGCGCCGGCGACATCGCCTCCCTGCCCCTCACCAAGCTGGTGCACGAAGGCGTGATCGTCGACGTGTCCGACGCGGTGGAGGACTGGAGCATCATCACGCCCAAGCACATCACCGACCGGATGGAGGTGAAGCGCGGCGACATCCTGATCCTCCACACCGGCTATCACCGCTACTACGAGGGCAAGCCCCAGCAAGATCTCACCCGGTACTTCTGCATGCATCCGGGGGGCACTCGCGAACTGGCCCAGTGGATGCACGACATGCGGATCGCCTGGTGGGGCGTCGACGCCGGCTCCGGCGACCACCCGATGAACACCACCATCCGATACATGCGGCCCGACCTCACGCGCCGGTTCGAGGAGAAGGTGGGCCGCTCGGTGCGTGACTACTTCGGGGAGTACGAGTACCGCCACCACAAGAGCGGGCGCCTGGTGACGGAAGAGATCTTCCCCATGCACTACCTGGCCTTCCCGGAGGGCTGCGTCCACGCCGAGAACGTGGGCGGCGACATCGAGAAGGTCCTGAACACGCGCTGCATCATCGGGGCCTTCCCCTGGAAGTTCGAGGGAGGCGAGGCCTGCCCGTGCCGAATCCTGGCCTTCCTCGACGTCGGCCCCCTCACGGTGGAAGAGGTCCGCGAGGCCGTCGGCAAGAAATCGAGCTAGCGGGCGCCGCGCGGCGGGCGCGGGCCGAAGAGGACACGATGCGGCTCACCGTGGCTGACGCCATCTCTCCCTCCTACTTCGTGGCCCTCGCTGCCGTTCAGCTGGGATTCTTCCAACAGGAAGGCATCGAGACGGAGTTCGTGTTCTCGCCGCCGAATCCATCGCAGGCCCTGAAGGACGGGGCCATCGACTTCTTCGGCGGCTCTCCCTACACCGGCCTGCGGGCCTTCCCCGGCTGGCGGGGCGGCGTCCTCCTGTGCGCTCTTTCCCACTACAACTACTGGTTCCTGGCCGTCCGCTCCGACATCAAATGCGAACGGGGCGACGTCAGTGCGGTGAAAGGATTACGCCTGAGCGCGTCGGCCGACCCCGGCCTGACGATGAAGCGGGTGCTCGAGGAAGCGGGCCTCGACCTCCAGCGAGATAACGTCCGGATCGTCCCCAGTCCCCGGCGCACCAGCCCGAACTGGGCCTGGGATGGAGTCGATGCCATCGAGCAGGGCGTCTCAGATGGCTATTGGGGCAACGGCCTGCGGGCGGACCTGGGCGTGAAGCGGGGCATCGCCAAGATCCTGCTCGACGTGCGCCGGGGCGACGGCCCGCCCGCGGCCCGGCACTGGACGTTCCCGGCGCTCGCGACCACGGAGCGGCTGGTCAAGGAGCATCCGGACATCGCCGCAGCGGCCGTGCGGGCGATCGTGAAGACTCAGCGGGCGCTTCGGGCCGACCCGCAGCTGGCCGCGAAGGCCGCCCAACGTCTGTTTCCCGCCGAGGAGGCGACGCTCATCGCCTACGAGGTGGCACGGGATGCGCCCTTCTACAACCCGACCATTACCGAGGAGATGGTCGCCCATATCAGCCGGTTCGCCCGCGAGATCGGCGCCCTGGAAGGGGAGGTCCGGTACGGCGAACTGGTCGCGACCCAGTTCGCCCCTCTCTGGCAGGGGTAGGGTCCGGTGCAAAGCCCGGCGCAGGCGAAGTTTCGTCTGGAGTACGGCGCCCGCCTCGTGGTCAGCTGCTCGAGCTGCCTGCTGCGGCCGAGCGACGCGGATTCTGCCCGGTGGAGGCGGAGGCCCGTTTTCTGGGCGGCGGCCTCGACTTCGGGCCAGTGCTCGATCCAATGCGAGGCAGGTTGGTAGAGAACGCTGACGTAAGAAAGTCCAGGGATCAGTTCCTTCAGCAATTCGAGCCGCCGCGCGGTGGCTTCCGGCGCGAAGTAGATGGCGCCGGTCGTGTAGCCTCCCGGACGATCCAGAGCCGCACGGTGTTACGATCAAGTCGACCTGCGAGCGGATCAACTCGGCAGCGATCCGGATACCTCGCGATCTGGCCATCGGCCCAGCGATACAAGATCGAGATGATCCGGCTTTCCAGCCCGGGTGAGTGGAACCCGACGGAACCCGACTCGGGGCACCTTTTCTGGCTGCTGGGCCTCGGCCGCGAGCGGTATCGCAAGAGGTCGAGCGGCAAGCGTCACCGGGGCCATGGCCGGCAGGACGATACGACAGCCGTCCTTCTCGTATTGACGCTTCACTCGTACCCTATTTGAAATCGTAAGAGACCAGCTCGGTCTCGAGCATGCCGGCACCGAGATAGTGATTGGCAAATCTCTCCACTCGGTGCTTGATCACGAGGCCCAGGTCACTGCTGTACCAGAACACGTTCTTGCTGGACGCGCCTCCCAGCGAGATCCGGAAGGCCTTGAAGGTGCCGGCCGGAGTCCTGACGTTCTCCAGGGCCTCGACTTGACCGTCATACTGGACGTCATCAAAGCTCCGGTTAAACGTGTAGTCGGAAAAGCGGAAGCGGTTTGGCCA
>DASTFB010000018.1 GCA_035709005.1 Candidatus Methylomirabilota bacterium
TTATAACACAGCAGTAGTCGTCACCGGCGGCGCTTTTCAGCACGCCGGGGCTCAATGGGTCCTTGAACTCGAGCACCACGTCGTCGTGCTCCAGCGGCGCCAGCGCGTCCTGCACATAGCGAGAATTGAAGCCGATCGTGAGCTCGGCACCGCTGTACTCGACCTCCAACGTCTCCTCAGCCTCGCCGAGATCGTGACTCGCCGCCGATAGCGTGAGCGAGCGCGGGGCGAACACGAACCGCACCGGCTTGTTGCGTTCCTCGGCCATCACGGACACGCGCCGCAGCGCACTGGTCAGGACGGTGCGCTTGAGGGTCAGGCGCCCGGGGTGGCTGCGCGGAACAACAGCCTCCCAGTTCGGGAACTGGCCCTCGATGAGGCGAGCGGTCATCACGAAGTTCGGCATCTGCATCACGAACTGGTTCTCGGTGATGGCGAGCTGGACGTCCTCGCTGCTCCCCAGGACCCGCATGATCTCGGTGACCGCCTTCCGCGGGACGATGCCGCTCACGCCGCTGAGCCCCTGCCCGACACTCCGGGTGGCCACGGCCAGGCGATGGCCGTCGGTCGCCACGAATCGCGCCTCCTTGGGCTGGAGCAGGAACAGCACGCCATTGAGGGCGAAACGACTCTCGTCGTGCGAGATGGCGAAGCTGGTCTGGGCCAGCATGTCGCGGAGCGTCTTGGCCTCCATCCTGAGCCAGGCCGGCGGCGCTGCCGGCACCACGGCGGGAAAGTCCGCCGGTGGCATGCCCACCAGACGGAAATTGACGCCCGCGCACCGGATCGTCACCGCCGGCGTGTCCGCCACCTTGAGGGCCAGACTCGCGGCCGGCAACTCCTTGACGATCTCCGCCAGCTTGCGCGCCGAGACCGTGATGGCGCCCGGACTGGCTACCCGCGCGGGGACGGCCACCCGTCCGGCGACCTCCAGGTCGGTCGCCGTGAGGCGCACTGTCTCGCCGTCGGCCTCGAGCAGGACGTTGGCCAGGATGGGCAGCGTCTGTCTCGGCTCGACGATGTTCTGCACCATCTGCAGGCCCTTGAGGAACGCATCACGATCCAGCACGACTTCCATGCAGTTTCTCCATGGTCAGGAAGATAAGGACAAAACCGTAGTCGAAGGCGTCGTAGAACGGTGTGGACAGCACGGTCTGCCTGGAACGACCGCTCCGGTGAGCGGTTGCGGCACAGGCACGCTGGGGATAAAGCAGTGGCCGATCGGGGACGGCCGGTGGATCACAGCTGGATCCCCTGGATAAGCCCGTCGATCGTCTTGCGCAGTTTGGGATCCTCCTGGATGAGAGCCTGGATCTTGTCCACCGCGTGCAGGACGGTCGTATGGTCCTTGCCGCCGAAGGAGCGCCCGATCTCGGCCAGGGAGGCGTGCGTGAGATGCCGCGACAGATACATCGCCACCTGTCGCGGAAAAGCCACGGCTCTGGTGCGGGTCTTGGCTTTGAGGTCCGAGATCTTCACGCCGAAGTAGTCGGACACTTTCCGCTGGACCTGCTCGATGGTGATGATCCGCTCTTCCTCGCCCCAGAGGTCGGCCAGGACCTCCTGGGCCAGCTCCACGCTCATCTCACGGCCGGTCAGCGCGCAGAAGGCGATCATGCGGGTCAGCGAGCCCTCGAGCTCGCGGATGTTGGACTTGATGCGCCCGGCGATGAGGTAGGCGACGTCGTCGCTCAGGCGCACCCGCTCCACCGCGGCCTTCTTCTTGAGGATGGCCACGCGGGTCTCGAAATCCGGCGGCTGGATGTCCGCGATGAGGCCCCACTCGAAGCGCGAGCGCAGGCGCTCCTCGATCTCGGGGATATCCTTGGGCGAGCAATCGCTGGACACGATGATCTGCTTGCGTGATTCGTAGAGGTCGTTGAAGGTATGGAAGAACTCCTCCTGGGTCCGCTCCTTGCCGGAAATGAACTGGATGTCGTCGATGAGGAGCAGATCGATGTTGCGGTAGCGGGCCCGAAACTCGGCCGTCCGATCGTAGCGGATGGCGTTGATCAGCTCGTTGGTGAAGCGCTCGGAGGACAGGTAGACCACGCTCATGCCCGGGAACAGGCGAAGGACCTGGTGGCCCACGGCGTGGAGCAGGTGGGTCTTGCCCAGACCCACGCCGCCATAGATGAAGAGCGGGTTATAGGCGCGGGAGGGCAACTCGGCCACGGCCTGGCAGGCCGCTCCCGCGAACTGGTTGGAGGAGCCGACAACGAAGGTATCGAAGGTGTAGCGCGGATTCAGCCCTTCGCTGCGACTCGAGGGAGGCGCGGCCGCCGCCGGCGGAACAGCCGGCTCGGGCGGCGGCGAATCATCCACGACGATGGAGATCCGGGGATGCCCGCCGACGCACTCCTGGGCGACGGTCTGTAGCGTGTCCAGGTGGTGCTGGGCGAGCCAGTCGCGCGAGAACCGGTTCGGGGCGCCGATCCTCAGATGGTCCCCCTCGACCGCCAGCAGCCGGCACGGGCGAATCCATGAGTCCAGCACGGTGGGGGGGAGGCGGCGTCCTGCTGACTCGAGCATCCGCGTCCAAAGACTCTCTAACACAGGCTGGAACTCCACTTACGCACACGCTTATCCACACGTGTGGATAACTGCGCGTGGGCCTGAGGTGTGCTCACATGGGCTCGGACCAACAACCAGACGCTAAACCCGCCACTGAGTTTGGGATGGCGCGCACCTTAGCACAGGCAAAAAACAGGTCGCAAGTGGCTCCACAAGTTGACTTGCCGAATCGCGATGACTAGACTACCTCGGCTTAGGGCCGGAAAGGGGAAACGCGTCCATGAAGCGGACGTTTCAGCCCAATCAGCGCCGCCGGAAGAAGACCCACGGCTTTCGGGCGCGCATGAAGACCAAGGGCGGACGGAAAGTGCTCAAGCGCCGCCGGGCCAAGGGGCGCAGACGGCTGACCGTCTAACGGGCCGATTCCCTCGCAGCGAGCGGTTGACCAGCAGCGCCGAGATCCAGGCGCTTTTCCAGCAAGGCAAGCGAATCGAAACGCCATCACTCATCGTGCTCTGGCGCGACACGGACACGCCGTGCCGCGCCGGATTCGCCGTGACGCGGCAGATCCGCGGCTCGGTGCGACGCAACCGGGCCCGCCGGCGGCTGCGCGAGGCTTTCCGGGCGGCGCGGGGAGCGACACCGCCGCGCGCGGCCCTGATGGTGGTGGGCAAGCGCGGGGCCCTCGACGCTCCGCTTGGCGATCTCACCGAGCAACTCCGGCGGGCGCTCGCCGCCCTCCCCGGGCCGCGAGGCGGCCGGTGAGCGCGGGGGCCCGCCTCGCGGTCCAGGCCATCACGGCCTACCAGCGCGTGCTGTCTCCCATGCTGGGCAGCCACTGCCGCTTCGCCCCGAGCTGCTCGGAATACGCCCGCCTGGCCGTGCTTCGCCACGGAGCGATCCGCGGGACCGCGCTGGCGCTGGGCCGGCTGCTCCGCTGTCATCCGTTTCATCCCGGTGGGTACGACCCGCCTCCGGCGCGGTGATGGAAAAGCGCGCGGCCCTGGCCTTCGGCCTCAGCATCCTGCTGCTCCTAGCGTACCTATGGGTGATGGAGACGTATTTCACGCCACCTCAGCCCACGGCGCCGGTGACGAGCGCGCCCGAGCCGCCTGCCCCGCCGCCCCCTCGGCCCGTCACGCCGCCGCCCCCGCCCGTGGTGCCCGAGCGCGGCGCCACGGCCTCGCGGCCGCCTCAGCGCACCGCGGTCGTCGCCGGACCGCTGTACCGGGGGGTGGTGAGCAGCGAGGGCGGAAAGGCGCAGGAGTGGACCCTGCACTACCGTGGCGAGAAGCCGATGGTCATCCTGGGCGAGCTCGGGCCCCGCGGCCTGGTGATCGGCGCCGACCTCGCGACCGCCGAGCCGCTGGCCATGACGCTGGCGCCATCCGCCCTCGAGCTCGGCCCCACGAAGCCAGAGGCTGAGCTGGCCCTGCGCGGCGAGCTCGGTGGCCTGCAGATCCGCGAGACCCTCCGGTTCAACGCCAGTCGATACGCCATCGACACGCACATCCGGGTCGAGAACACGACCGCCTCTCCCCAGGCGATCGTCCTCGCCCTGCCCTGGCAATTCCGCCGCGACGACAAGACGCCGCCCGAGAAGTTCCCGGGGCAGCTCCCGACCGAGGTGGTCTGGGGGTCACGCGGCCGGACAGAACGGATCGAAGATCTCACCGCCGTCGGGCGCCACGAAGCGGAAGGAGCCTGGGTGGCGATGGGCAGCACGTGGTACCTGGCCGCGTTCATTCCCCAGAGCCCGGGGTTCACGCTCGTCATCGAGGGAGACAGGCCCGAGGCTGAGACGAAGGACACGAACGCCTACCGGGTGATGATCGGCGTGCGAGCGGCGCCGACCATCGCCCCGGGACAGGCCTGGGAGGGGCGCGTCGTCGTCTACGTGGGGCCCAAGGAGTACGATCGCCTCGCCGCGCTCGGCCTGGAAGACTCCATCAATTTCGGCGGCTTTCCACTGCCCCAGCGCTACGGCGGCCTGCCGATGGCCTGGATCGGGGTGCCGATCCTCAGGCTGATGAACTGGCTCTACGGGTTCGTCGGCAACTATGGCGTGGTGATCATCCTGCTCACCGTCGTCTCGAAGGTGCTCTTCTATCCGCTCACCGTGAAGAGCCTCAAGTCGATGAAGGCCATGCAGGCGCTGCAGCCGCAGATCAACGCTCTGCGCAGCAAGCACCGCAACGATCCGCGCAAGCTGCAGGAAGAGACGATGGGCCTCTACCGGAAGCACCGCGTCAATCCGATGGGCGGGTGCCTGCCGATGATTGCCCAGATTCCGATCTTCTACGCCCTCTACCTGGCGCTGTCCGTGTCGGTCGAGCTCCAGAACGCGCCGTTTCTCTGCTTCGGGCGCCTGTTCGGCGTCGACCTGTGGATCTGTGACCTGGCCGTCCACGACCCGACGTATGTCCTGCCGATCCTCATGGGCGCGTCGATGTTCGTTCAGCAGAAGATGACGCCGACCATGGGGGATCCACGCCAGGCGCGCATGATGCTCATCATGCCCTTCATCTTCACCTTCATGTTCCTGAACCTGCCGTCGGGCCTGGTCCTGTACTGGTTCGTGTCGAACGTGCTCCAGATCCTGCAGCAGAAATTGATGGAACGATCGGGCCGCGCCGCCGCCAAGGAGAGCGCGAAAGCCTGAGTCGCCTCGACCCGGCTGAGCTGCCGCGGACGTTCGACCGCGGATTCGAGGCCATCCTCGGGCGCACGCCAAGCACCGGCGAGCGCCAGCAGCTCTCCAAGTATCTGAAACTTTTGATTGAGTGGAGCTCGGTCCACCGCCTGATCGGGTCGACGGACCCCGAGTGGATCGCCGAGCACCTGCTGCTGGACAGCCTTCTGTTCCTCCGCGTGGTGCCTCATGAGGCCGGATCCATCCTGGACTTCGGCGCAGGGGCCGGACTGCCCGGCATCCCGATCGCGGTCGTCCGGCCAGACGCACGTGTCACGCTGCTCGAGGGGCGCCGGCGGCGAGCGTCGTTCCTGGCGACGTGCGTTCGGGAGCTCGGGCTGACCGGGGCGCGCGTCGTTGCCGCCAGGGCCGAGGACGTGGCGTCCGAGCTGGCGGGCAGCTTCGATGTGGTGGTGATGCGGTGCGCGGGCAGGCTCGACGAGATCCTGCCCGTGGCGGCACAGTTCGCCAGGAGCGAAGGCGGCCTGGTCGTGGCGGCCGGCCCTCCCAGAGAAACGCCCATCAGGATCGGGCAGTGGCTCGAGGTCGCCGGAGTCCGAGAAGGAACGACTCGGCGATTCGCCGTCCTCAGGCGGCAGCACCCCGGGTAGTGTTCGTCGTGGAACATGGGGGCCCGGGCCCTGTGTTGGTCGTGGAACGGGGCGCGTCGAGCCCCGGCCCCTGTGCGAATGGGGCGCGTCGGCACTCCGCGATTGCAGCTTGCGTAGTGAAACGAGAGCGCGAGCGTTCGTCGTGGAACATAGGAAGAGCGGCGAGCGGCGGCCCCATTCGGCTCCCCTAGCGCGAGACCACCAACTAACGCGGGACGAAGACCTGACGCGGGCCACCAAGCCGTAAAGCCCTGGCGCGAAGTCCACCGACACTGACGAAGATCCACCAAGCTCGACCTTGGGGGTCGCCAGACGTACCGCGCCTGAGGGACAAGCGCGCTGGGCCACCGGACTGCCAGGGGCCGCAACCAAACGGCCCAGAGGCACCGAGCTAGTCACCTGACGAGCAATGTTTGTCGTGGAACATTGGCAGTGCGGAAAAATCTTGATCGGTTCGCCGGCTGCCTGATATTGGCTCATTTGACCGATATGGCGAGAAGCGAGGTGACCTGATCGCCAGAACCATAGCGGTAGTGAACCAGAAGGGTGGCGTGGGGAAGACCACGACCGCCATCAACCTGGCCACAGGCCTGGCTCTCGCCGAGCGTCCCACCCTGCTCGTCGACCTCGATCCGCAGGGCAATGCCACCACTGGCCTCGGTGTTGGAAAGCCCGGCCTTTACCCCACGGTCTATCATGTGCTCCTCGCCAACCAGCCTGCCGACAAGGCGGTCCTCAACACGGCGCTCCCGGCCCTCTACCTGCTCCCGTCCGACATTGACCTGGTCGGAGCCGAGATCGAGCTGGTCGGCCTGGAACGGCGAGAGCACCGCCTTCGCGACGCCCTTGCAAGCCTGACCTGGCGCTGGCAGTACACGCTGATCGATTGCCCCCCCTCGCTGGGGCTCCTGACCATCAACGCGCTCGCGGCTGCCGATCGCGTCCTCGTCCCGCTGCAGTGTGAGTTCTAC